>DAOTXG010000481.1:0-1758 GCA_034435515.1 Anaerolineales bacterium | reverse complement strand
ACGAGGAGCGAGAGCGCAGACCAGCCCCTAAGGGTCTCAGAGACCCTTAGGGTCTGACGCGTAAGTCCCGCCGCCGCCGCCAGCCCGCTGCTCAACACCACCGTGCCCTCGCCGCCCAGCCAGGCGGGCGCGGCCAGCGCGGCGGCGCACCCCAGGGCCGAGCCGAGCAGGTTCACGCTGTAGATTTGTCCGGCGCTTTGCGGCGAGGCAGTCAACAGCAGCCCGACGGCCAACCCGCTGAAGAAAAAGGGCAGGGCCAGCGCAAAGTAGTGCAGGGTGAGGATGACCACCTGCCGCCAGTCCCAGGCGAGGCTGAACGAATCGAACGGCAGTCCGTTGATCAGCAGGTAAGCGGCCAACATACTCAGGCCGCAGGCCAGGGCCAATCGTCCCAACGTGGGCTGAGGCGGGCGGCTCGCCAGTTGGGGCCAGACGGCCAGCGCAGTGCCGCTCGCGCCGAATCCCAGCAGGGCCAGGCTGACGATCATGAAGGCGAAGTGATAGAACTGCGCCACGGCGAACAAGCGCGTGAGATTGATCTCGAAAATGAGCGTCGCGGCGGAGAGGAGAAACAGGCTGACGCGAGGGCGCATTCCGGTAGGGACCTACGACAATACCGGCTATTGCGCCATGCGTTGAGGCGCGGAGAAGAAGGCAAAGCGCGATGGCGTAGCAGCCATGCGCCTGATTATACGCGCCGGTTAACCGGCGAAAAGTCCGCGCGGGCTAAGCATAGAGGCTCTTCCAAAGTCGTGGGAGCGGTTTGTAACCGCGAGAGGCCAGGGTATCGCCAACGGCTATGGCGGGTGGCCCCTTCGCGCCGCTCCCACGCCGTGAGGAGTAAGCACTCCCAAGTGCGGCCCGATTCGGCACGTAGGCGTGCCTCCCTCCTCAGAAAATTGGATTATGAGACTTTTACCGTCCACCTTCCTGGGGCGCAGACATCATACCCAGCTGCTGCATCAGGCCCATAAAATCGGCTTGGTTCCAACGCTCCACAATCATGCCATCCGCAAAGCGATCAATGGTGATCCCGGTTAACGTTATTGTCTTGCCAGTGGCGGGGATACCCATGAACGGCCCGATGTGAGTCCCTCGAAATGTCCACCGCCAGGCAACCTTGTCCCCTTCGGCGATCAGGTCGTTCATAGTAGCAGAAGCGTCGGAGAAGGCGGCGCTGAACATGGTGAAGAGTTGTTTGATGCCCTCCCGACCGGGCGTAGAACCGGGAGGCGCAGTGTGGTCAACGAAATCGGCGGCAAACACTTCATCAAGCACGGCCACATTTCCCTCGTTCCACACCTCCTTATTGAGTCGGCGGATAACGGCTTTGTTTTGTTCTTGTAGGGTAGACATGGTTGGCTCTCCTGGTTAGGTTGTTAGCGCCAGTCTACATCCGCCGGGGCGAGGCCGCATCGCGCGTTCGCGCTATTCTCGAATCCTAAAAACCGCGTCGGTTTCCAAAACCGACGCGGTTTGCCATCTATTCGGATAGGCTCCTAGGACGAGGGGCCGTCGCCGGAGTCGTGGAGTAGATTGTGCTGCATCGCAAAGAGGGTGGCGGCGGCGCGGGTGGACACATCAATCTTGTCGTAGATATGCCGGATGTGATGGCCCGCCGTCTGCGGCGAGATGCTTAAGCGTTGGGCGATTTCCCGGTTCGACAAACCTCGTGCGACCAGGCGCAGCACTTCCACTTCCCGGTCGGTCAGCCCGGCCACCCACGCCCGCCGCGCCGACGCGGTACGGTGGCCGGCC
>DAOTXG010000480.1:0-9179 GCA_034435515.1 Anaerolineales bacterium | reverse complement strand
CGGCGTCATCGGCAGCGTCGTCAGACGCACGCCCACGGCGTCGTAAATGGCGTTGGCAATGGCGGCGGCGGTTGGCGTGCCGCCCATCTCGCCCACGCCTTTCGCGCCAAACGGCCCCTGTGGGTCGTCGGTCTCGACGATGATCGTCTCGATCTCCGGCATGTCGGCGGCGGTGAACAGGCGATAGTCGAGAAAGTCCGGGTTCAGCACGCGGCCCTCCTGGACGATCACTTCTTCGGTGAGCGCGTAGCCCAGCCCCATCTGCGCGCCGCCCTCGATTTGCCCCTCGACGGCCATCGGGTTGATGGCGCGCCCCACGTCGTTGGCGCACACCAGCCGCAGGACGCGCACCTTGCCTGTCTCGGTGTCCACCTCGACCTCGGCCATTTGTGCGCCAAACCCGTAGGCCGCAGAAATGTTGCCCTTATAGGTTTCTTTGTCCACGAGTTGAGTCGGCGGGTCGTACCAGCCCTCGCCGAGGATGACCTGGCCGCCCTCGCGAAAGTGGCGCGCCCTCACGACCTTGCCCAACTCAACGGCTTTACCGTTCCCTTTGACGACGACGTGGCCGTCCCGCGCGACT
The DNA here is from genome assembly GCA_034435515.1 of Anaerolineales bacterium. Taxonomy (GTDB): domain Bacteria; phylum Chloroflexota; class Anaerolineae; order Anaerolineales; family UBA6663; genus DATDRS01. The sequence continues at coordinate 8,596 of DAOTXG010000480.1, read as the reverse complement.
AACTCATCCGGGCTGACCTTCAACAATTCGGCGGCGGTTTCGAATATCTGCCGCCGCGCGTCGAGGGCCGCGAGGTGGGCGGCGTTCCCGGCGATGAACGTCGTGCGGCTGGCGTGCACGCCCACGTCCCACGGCTTCACGTCGGTATCGCTGTTGAGCACGTTGATATCTTCGACTTTCACCCCCAAGACGTCGGCCACGATTTGCGCCAGGACAGTCTCCGAGCCTTGGCCGATCTCGGTGCTGCCGGTGATGAGCGACACGTGGCCGAAGTCGTCCACCTTGACGATGGCGCCGCACCCGTCGCTGCGATAAATGCGCGCCCCGCCGCCGACGTTGAGCGTGGAGGCGAAGCCGATACCGCGTTTGCAGGAACTCGCGGGAATTGGGGGGAACTCAAGGAACTCCTTGTTCATTCGTCGAGTTCCTATAGTTCCTTGAGTTCCTGTAGTCCCCTGAGTTCCTGTAGTTCCCCGAGTTCCTGTAGTTCCTTGAGTTCCTGTGTTTCTGTCCGCCCTCGCCGCCACCGCCTCCAGGCACTCCTTCAAGCCGCAACTCGTAATCTTAAGCCCCTGCGGCGTCTCTTCGTTCGGGCGGTTGGCGTTGCGGAGGCGGAATTCGACCGGGTCGAGATCGAGCGCGGCGGCCAGGCGATCCATCATCGTCTCGACGAAGAACGTGGATTGGGGATTGCCGTACCCCCGCACGGCTCCCGTAATCGGGTTGTTGGTGTACACGCAGTCGGCGGCAAAGCGCACGTGCGGGACGCGATAGAGCGAGGCGGTCGTCTCCATCATCACCAGCGGGGTCACACTTCCCCACGAGACGTACGCGCCGATGTCGAGCAGGGCGTACACGTCGCGGAAGGTGATCCGGCCATCGCGCCTGGCGCCGGCCCGCACGTGGGCCTGGGCGGGCTGCCGCACGGGCGCGGCGAGGAATTCCTCGGGACGCGAGAACGCCAGGCGCACCGGCCTCCCCGCCCGGCGCGCCAGCAGCGCCGCAATCGGCTCGTAAGGGTAAATATCCAGCCCGCGCCCGAACGCGCCGCCGATAGCCGTCTGAATAATGCGAATGTCGCTGCCCTGGAGGTCGAGGGCTTCTGCCAGGTCGCGTTGCAGGAGGAATGGAATCTGCGTGGTGCTGTAGAGGGTGAGGTGACCGCGGTGATCGAAAGCCGCGACGACGACGCTGGTTTCCATCGCTGCATGGGCGACGTAGGGCAGTGTGTAATCGGCCTCGAGAATTACATCGCTCTCGTGCTCGCCCCTTTCGAGGTCGCCGTGCGCGTAACGATACCGGCTGAACAGATTGGAGCCGCGCTCGGCGTGGACGAGCGGCGCGCCGTCCCGCAGCGCTTCGGCGGCCGAGAACACCGTCGGGAGCGGCTCATACTCGACTTCAATTAGTTCCAGCGCTTCCTCGGCTACGTCTGCGTCCACAGCCGCCACAGCGGCCACCTCGTCGCGCAGGCTGCGAACCACGTCGCCTTTGAGCGGCGTGTTGTCTTTGCCGTAGCCGAACTTCGTCCTGGGATTATCGGCGGCAGTGACGACGGCTTTTACCCCAGGCAGCTGCAGCGCGCGCGAAACGTCCACGTTCAAGATGCGCGCGTGCGGATAACGCGAGTACAGGATGCGTCCATGCAGCATTCCTGGCAAACGCACATCGTGGCCGTAAACGGCGCGCCCGGCGGCCTTGTCCGGCGCGTCGAGTTTAGGCAGGCGCTGGCCGATGGCGGTTCCCATCAGCGCGCTCCTTCGTCGTCTGCGACTGACAGGACGGCTTCAACGATCTTCACGTAGCCTGTGCACCGGCACAGGTTTCCGGCCAACCCAAAGCGCACCTCGTCTGCGGTCGGGTGCGGGTTGACGCTTAGCAGCGCCACAGCCGACATGACCATGCCCGGCGTGCAAAAGCCGCACTGGATGCCGCCTTTTTCGACGAGCGCCTTCTGCACGGGGTGCAGGCCGCCATTGGACGAGACGCCCTCGACGGTGAGCACCTCTTCGCCGCTGCAATCGGCGGCGAGCACGAGACAGGCCGTCACGGGCAAACTGTTCACGAGCACCGTGCAGGCGCCGCAATCGCCGGAGTCGCAGCCCCGATGCGCCCCGCGCAGCTCCAGTTCATTGCGCAAGACGTCAAGCAGAGTCCGGCGCGGATCAATCAACAACTCGCACGGTTCGCCGTTCACGGTTAGGCTGAGGTGATATCTTGACATGGCTCACAATCGCGTCGGTAGCGGCGACTCCGGGGCAGTCAACAGCGCCCACGCAAATCGCGCCGTCAGCCAGCCATCGCGCGCTAGATTGACGATGACCTGCGACGGGCGGATATGCCAGAATTGGCCGGCCTGCAAGTCGTGCCAGACCCGCAGCCAGAACCAGTCGAGCGGAGCACGAGAAACCTGCACACTCCGGGCATGCGCCTCCACACGCAGGATCCAATCCCGCACTTCCGGCGGGGCTGCCTCCCAGAGATGAGCGAGGGAGAGATTAATGGAGAGGCTCGGCATCGGCGGCAGGTCGGCCATCGAAGCCTCCAGCATTTCGCGGCGGCGCTGGAGGAAAGCCGGGAGAGTGATGTGGGTCCATTCGTACAGCGCCCGGCGGATCTCTACGACGTTCGCAGGAGGCAGTTCAGGCAAACAGAGCGATTGGACCCACCGGGCCTCCCGTTCCCGCAGCCGCTGGAGGTCGGCAATGAGGCGGCGCTCCAACCGCGTCAGGGGGCGGGTTTGCAGCCACAGTTCTTCCATTTCCAGCAGCAGCGCGGCCCACTGCCGAATCTGCCCGGCTTTCTCACGCGCTTGCGCGACGAGGTGTGTCCACCGGCCGGCGATGGGAAAGCCCAGCCGCCGGGTGAGTCGATCCTTGAACCGCCAGAAGCCAGTGATCATGGGGTGTTCGCCTTCGATCTCGGCGGCATTCTTGGTCCAAATGAAGTTGCGGAATACCCCCCAGTAATTCTCCGGCGACACGCGGCTGAGAATGGCGCGCATATTCTCAAAACTATAAAAGGTGCGCCAGCACTCCCGATACAACGCCGTCCACTCCTCAGCGCTCATGTTCGGATGCGCCATCGCAGGATGAAAGGAGTCGTAGCGGTTGAAGTCCGGGTCGAGCCATTGGCCCTGCTCAACCAGGCGTTTATGATCGCGCGAGCCGGGGATTGGCCCAAGCATGAAGAAGGAAGCCTGCTCCACTTGCAACTCGTCGGTGAGAAAGCGCAGGTTTTCCCGGACGCTGCTCGGCCGGTCGTACGGAAATCCTACGATGTAAGCCGCATGAGTCACGATACCCGCCGCATGCCAGGCCGCCGTGAGTTTGCGGAAGTCTTCCAGGCTGTTTTGGCGCTTTCCGGCGGCTTTGAGGTTTTCGGGATTGGCGCTCTCGATCCCCAAAAACACTTGGGTGCAACCCGCCCGCCGCGCCTTCTCGACGAAGTTGGGGATGCGATACGACAGCACGTCGGCCTGCATCATGAAGCGCAGCGGCAGGCCCTCTACCTCGCGCAGATGAATGAGGCCGTCGAAAATGGCTTCCCAGTGTTTGCTGCGGGCGAAATTGTCGTCGGTGAAAAAGTAGTTGCGAATTCCGGCGGCCCGGTAGTTCTCGCGGAGGGCGGCCACGACGGTCTGCGGCTCCCGATAACGCATGTGGCGGCCTTGCACGTTGATGATGCAGCAAAACGAGCAGTCAAAGGGGCAGCCGCGCCCGCAGTCGAGCGTGGCCGTGTGCGACGCAAACCGCCGCAGGTAGGAGCGCAGGGGGCGCGGCAGGGGCGCGTTGACCAATGCCGGGGGGTCTTTCACAAAATCGTACACCGGTTGCACCGTGCCTTGAACAATGTCTCGCAGCAAAGTCTCCCAGCGGCCCTCCACTTCGCCCGCGACAATCGTCACTCCCAGGTCGAGCAATTCCTGAATCTCGGGTGAGACGCCGGGGAACATCGCCAACATACCGCTGACGTGGAAGCCGCCGATCCACACGTCAACGCCCGCCCGGCGAAATTCGCGCGCCAGGTCCGCAGCGCGGGGAAACTGATTGGTTTGCACCCCGGCCAGCATGACCACAACCTTCGTGTGCGGGGGGCGGTGCGCGCGGCAGATGCGCTCAACCGGGATGCGCTGCACGGTTTCGTCAAACAGATGGAGTTCGAGCTGAACGGTTCTCAAAGCGCGACGGCGCCGCACATCTTCGGTCAGGCTGTAGAGGGCCGCCAGGGTATTGCTCGGCAGGACGCCCAGCCAATGCCGGATGACGTAGCCGTCGTCGTCGTACTTCGAGGGTTTGATCAGATAGAGGATGAGCTTGCGAAGCATGACAGCCTCTCTAGGTCTCACCGAGGAGCGCGGACAACCCCCGCCGCGTCAGCACCTCTACCATGCGGCGGCGATACCAGGCCGAGCCGCGCACGTCGTCAATCGGCTGGCACTCTTCGGCGGCGATTCGCGCGGCGCGGTCAATGCGCTCGGGCGTCGGCGGCCCGCTCGCCAATTCCGCTTCAGCCCGCCGGGCGCGCATGGGCGTCGGCGCAACCGCGCCCAGCGCCACCCGCGCCAACTCACAGCGCCCGTCGGCGAGGCGCACGGCCAACCCGACTCCCACGACCGCAATATCCATGCACTCGCGGGGCGCGTGCTTGAGGTAGAGCGCCGGCCCGACCGGCGGGGGAACTTCCACCGCGACCAGCAGTTCCCCCCGGGACAAGGCCGTCGCGCCAGGGCCGGTGAAAAACTCCTCGAGCGGCGCGCGCCGCTCGCCGTCTGGGCCGACGATGCGGACGACAGCCTCCAGCGCCATTAGAATCGGCGCGAGGTCCGCCGAAGGCGCAGCATTGCACAGGTTGCCGCCCAGCGTGGCCAAATTGCGGATTTGCGCCGAGGCCATCGTCGCGGCGGCGGCGGCGAGGGCCGGATAATGTTCCCGGATGAGGGGCGAGAGGCGGAGCTGTTCGAGGGTGGTCAAAGCGCCAATCGAGATCAGAGATTGAAGCGTGGCAATGCCGCGCAGGTCAGGGAGGCGCTTGATGTTGACGACGACTTTGGGCGCAAGTTTTCCGGCTTTCATCTTCAGCAGCAGATCAGTGCCGCCGGCCACCACGCGCGCCGAGCCGTCATGCGTCGCAAGAATCTCGCACGCTTCCCCCACCGTCTCAGGCGCAAAATACTCAAAAGGTTTCATTCCGTTTTACGTTTTACGTTTCACGCTTCACGCTCCACGCCCCACCCTCCACGCCTCACATCCCCGCCCCACCCTCCAACGCCTTCAAATTCAGCCCCACCGCTTTCGCCGGGCCGAGAAGGCGCACCGCGTCTTTCAACTCGTCCACGCTCAGGCCCAGGCCCCCGCGCGCCGCCGCGAAGCCCAGCACGACGAGGTTAGCCACGGCCGGCGAACCAATTTCTCTGGCGCAGGCGTCGGCGGCGATAGCGTGGACGCGCACATCTAACTCCTGCAAGCGTCCCCTCACGGCCGGGTCGAGGCCGTCGGGGCTGTTGACGAAAATCGCGCCGCCGGAGCGAATGAAAGTCAGGTTGCGGAGGGCCTCCGTGCGGTCAAAGGCGATGAGCGCGTCGGCGGCGCCGCGGCGGATGAGGGGCGCCTCGCCGCCCCCAATTTTGATGTGCGCGTTCACACTCCCGCCGCGCTGGCTCATGCCGTGGTTCTCGGAGGCCATCACCGCCTCGCCGCGCGCCATCGCCGCCTGCGAGATGACCTTCGTCGCAAAGACCACCCCTTGACCACCGATTCCGGCGAGGATGAGCTTACGTCTCATGCTCCCTCGGCGCGATAAACCCCTTGTAGCAAGCATCTATGCACTGCCCACAGTCCACGCAGATGCGATAGTCAATGTCCACACGGCTCCGGTCGGGGCGGAGGACGAGCGCAGGGCACTCGAAGGCCTCCACGCAATAGCGGCAGCCGTCACAGTCTTCGGTGACGACGACGGGAACGGGATTCTCCGTGACCGGCGTGCGGTCGTACAGCACACACGGGCGGTCGGCGATGATGACCGCCACGCCGCCTTCGGGCGATTGGGTGTAGGCGTGGGCCTCCTTGAGCAGCTGCTCGAAGGATTTGTGGTCATACGGGTCGGCCACGCGGACGAAGTCAACACCGCAGGCGCGCACGACAGCGGGGATGGAGACGCGGGTGGCGAGGCCGCCGTCGGCGGTGTAGTCGTTGGCCGGCGTGGGCTGCGCGCCCGTCATCGCGGTCGTGTGGTTGTCGAGAATGAGCAGGACGAAGCGCGCGCCGGTGTGGACCGCATTGGCCAGCGGCGTGACGCCCGAATGGAGAAAGGTCGAGTCGCCAATCAGGGCCACGATGGGGCGCTTGTCGCCCGTGATCTTGGCCGACTGATAGAACCCGCTCGCCACCGTGACCGCCGCGCCCATGTCCACAAACGTATCTATCGCGCGGATGTTCGTGCCCAGCGAGTAACACCCGATGTCGCCGGGGTAGAGCGCGTTTGGGCCGAAGGCGCGCTTCATGGTGTACATGGCCGAGCGGTGCGAACAGCCGGGGCACAGGCGCGGCGGGCGCGGCGCAAGCTTCAGCGATTGCACAATTCCGGCCAGGGCGCTGTCGTCCGGCGGGGGCGGGACGGAGACGCCGATACGGTCGAGGGCCTCGGCCAGGATGGCGGTGATGACTTCGGGAGACAGTTCGCCGGCGTTGGGCACCGTCCCATCCAATCGCCCGCTCACGTGAGTGCGGTCGGGGATTTGCAGCTCGATGCAGGCGTCCGGCTCCTCGACGACGACCACGCGCTCAAACCGCGCGACGAAGTCCGCGACGAGTGTGCGTGGCAGCGGGTAGGGAGTGCCGATTTTGAGGACGGGCAGCTCAAGCCCCAGGTCGCCGAGCGCCTCCTGGATCGCCGCGAAGGCAACGCCGCTGGCGATGAGACCAAGTTTAGAGGCTGGAGATTGGGAATTAACGACGTAATTAAAGGGCGACTTGAGCCATTCGGTTTCAATCGCGTGCAACTTGTCGTTCAGTTCGCGATGGAGCTGGAGACGGTAGACCGGGGTCGCGGCGAAACGTCGCGGCTCCTTTTTGAATCCGGCGGCGCGCGGGGAGGCCGGCTGAGAGGCGAAATCCACCTCGACGGTTTGCACGGCATGGCAGACGCGCGTGGTCGGGCGGAGGATGACGGGAATGCGGTAACGCTCCGAGAACTCAAGGGCGGCGCGCGTCATCGCCAGGGCCTCGGCCGGCGTCGCCGGGTCGAAGACCGGCACTTTGGCGGCGAGGGCGAGCAGGCGCGAGTCCTGTTCGGTCTGGGATGACAGCGGACCCGGGTCGTCGCAGGGGACGATGACGAAGCCGCCGACCACGCCCACGTAAGCGGCGCTGAACATCGGGTCGGCGGCGACGTTGAGGCCAACCTGCTTCATCGCGGTAGCCGCGCGGACGCCGCTCCAGCTGGCGGCCAGCGCGACCTCGAAGGCGACTTTCTCACTCGCGCTCCACTCGGTGTAAATCTCGCGGGCGAGTTTCTTTTTGAATTTGACCACGCCCGCGAGGATTTCGGAACTTGGCGTGCCGGGATAAGCCGTGGCGACGCCGCAGCCGTTTAGCACCAGCCCGAGCGCAATCGCGTCGTTGCCCAGCAGGAGTTGGACGCTCATCTCTCAGTTCTACAGGTTCACCTGGGGCAGGCGCCGCATGGCCTCCTCGACCAGCGCTTGCGGGTACTCGTAGTCTTCCAGTTTGCCCTGGTGATAGGCGTCGTACGCTCCCAGGTCGAAGTGCCCGTGCCCCGACAGATTGAAGGCAATCACCTTCTTCTGGCCTGTCTGCTTGCACTCCAAGGCCTCATCTATGGCGACCCGCACCGCGTGCGCGCTCTCCGGCGCCGGGATGATCCCCTCCGCCTTCGAGAACGCCACCGCCGCGTCAAACGTCGCCAACTGCTTCACCGCCCGCGCTTCAATGTCCCCGTGCTCGACCAGCGCGCTCACGCTCGACGCCATCCCGTGATAGCGCAGCCCGCCCGCGTGGATCCCCGGCGGCACGAAAGTATGCCCCAGCGTGTGCATCTTCATAATCGGCGCCATCGCCGCTGTGTCCCCGTAGTCAAAGGTGTACTTTCCGCGCGTCATGGTCGGACACGACGCCGGTTCTACCGCAATCACCCGGATCGCCTTGCCCTCCGTGAACTTCTTGTGCAAAAACGGGTAGGCGAACCCGGCAAAGTTCGACCCGCCGCCCGCGCAGCCGATGACGATGTCCGGGTACTCCCCCGCCAGTTCCATCTGCTCCAGCGCCTCCAGCCCGACGACCGTCTGGTGCATCAACACGTGCCCCAGCACCGAGCCGAGCGAGTACTTCTTCGTCCCCCCGCTCGTGGCGGCGACTTCCACTGCTTCCGAGATGGCCATCCCCAGCGAGCCAGGCGAGTTCGGGTTCTCGGCCAGCACTTTCTGCCCGTACTGCGTCCGGTCGGTCGGGCTGGCGTACACCGTCGCCCCGAAGTTCTCCATGATGATTCGTCGGTAGGGCTTCTGGTAATAGGAGACTTTCACCATGTAGATTTCCAGGTCAATCCCGAAGAAGTTGCAGGCCATGGCCAGCGCGCT
>DAOTXG010000479.1:0-5129 GCA_034435515.1 Anaerolineales bacterium | reverse complement strand
TACCGCGCAACCATCCAACCACCTAACCACCTAACCCCCCAACCCCCCAACCACCTCATCCCTTTTCTCTCATTCATCCTGCTCATCGCGCTTCTCCTCGCCCTCGGGCGCAACATGCCGATCTTTCCCTTTTTCTACCACTACGTCCCGACCTTCAATCTCTTCCAGGCCCCGGCGCGGCTGATGCTCTGGTTTGTCTTCGCGCTGGCGCTGCTCGCCGGCCTCGGCGCCGACCGCTGGGCGCCGCCGCGACAATGGGCGCTCTACTGGACACGCCTCGGGGCAATGGGCGCGGTCTCGGTCATTCTCGTCGGCGCGTTCACTTATTTGGCCCTGCCTGCTACCAGCAAACTCGCCCAACAAGTTCACACGGTCGCCCGCGCCATCACCTGGTGCGGCGTTGGCCTTCTGATCTCCGCCCTCCTTTCCCTGCTCAAGCCAGACGCCCACGCTCCGCGGCCCCCTCGGTCTCTCACGGCCTGGCAGGTCGCCGTCGCCGTCTTTCTCTCCGCCGATCTTCTGGTCGCCGGTTTCGGATTAAACCCTGGCGCGCCGCCCGGCCTCTACCGTCAGCCGACTGCCTCCGGCCTGGCCCTCAGAGAGGCCATCGGCGCCCACCGTCTCTTCCAGTTCCCCGACGACGAATATCAAGTCAAGTTCAACCGTTACCTCTCCTTCCAGAGCTTTGGTTCGCCGGAAGACGCCTCCGCCATGCGTGAGGCGCTCCTGCCCAACGTCACCCTGCTGGACGGCCTTGCCTCGGCCAACAACTCAGACCCGCTCCTCCCCGCGCGTTACACGGCTCTCGTCCAGGTCGTCAGCGACACTCGCTCGCTCAATCTTCTGCGCCTGATGGACGTGGCGGCGATTGTCAGCAGCGCGCCGCTCGACCTCGAACCGATCCGGCGAGGCGAGGCGACGACGGTTTATCGAGTCCCTGGCGAGGCGCGCCGCGTCTGGGTCGTCTATTCGGCCCGGACGGTGGCCGACGCCAACGCCGCCCTCGCCGCCCTGGCCGACCCGTCTTTTGACCCCGCGGCAGAGGTCATCCTCGAAGCCGACGATCGCGTAGCATCCCTTTGGGATCGCGAAGCACCCCCGCTGGCCTCAGCTCCCCCTCCTCGTGTGCACGCAAAGGTTGTCCACGGTAGAGACGTTCCGGTGGAACGTCTCCCGGAGACGCCCCACCGGGACGTCTCTACGCCACGGCAACCTGACGTGTCTTACGTCCACACCCCTCCTCACACTTCGTTGACACCTTCTCCCAACGTCGTTACAATCACGGTCTTGCTAGAACGTCCTGGGTGGGTCGTCCTCGCCGATACCTACTATCCGGGCTGGTTCGCCTACCTGGACGGACGGCCCGCGCCGCTCTTGCGCGCCAACTATGCCTTTCGGGCCGTCGCCGTCGAGGCGGGCGAGCACGTCGTCGAGTTCCGCTATGCCCCGCGCTCATTTCAAAGCGGAGTGTGGATCAGCCTGACCAGTGGGCTGATCTGCCTCGGCCTCGCCAGGCATTTCCTGCGCCGCCCTCCCTGATCGCCCGTTCGTAGTCGCGCACGCTAGTGCGCGCAACAGCTGCCTGCTATCTGACTCTGCCGACTGCCCCCTTGCCCACTTTCGTCATCCTGCCCACGTATAATGAACTTGAGAACATTACGCAGTTGGTCCCGGAACTACTGGCCTTGCCCTGCGATTTGCGCGTCGTCATCGTAGACGACAACTCGCCCGACGGCACCGGGGCGGCGGCCGACCGGCTCGCCGCCGAGCATCGGGGCCGGGTAGAGGTGATCCACCGGGCGGGCAAACTGGGGCTGGGCACGGCGTATCTGGCAGGTTTTCACCGCGTGTGCGAATCAGGCGCGGATTGGGTGCTCACCATGGATGCCGACTTCTCGCACCATCCCCGCCACATTCCTGACATGCTCGCCCGCTCTGCCTCCGCCGATCTCGTCATCGGCTCGCGGTACGTGCCGGGGGGCGGGGCAGTCGACTCGCCGCTCGCCCGGCGCCTCCTCAGCCGCACGGCCAATCTCGTCGCGCACCTGGCGCTCGGGCTGCAAGCGCGCGACGTCACCGCCGGTTTCCGCCTCTACCGCCGGGCTGTGTTAGACTCCATCCCGCTCGACCGCATCTTTTCTTCCGGCTATTCTTTTCTTATTGAGATGCTGTTTCTGGTCGAGCAGCGCGGCTGGCGTGTGGTCGAGGCGCCGATTCTGTTCCACGACCGCCGGCTGGGCGCGTCGAAAATCTCGCAGACCGAGATCTTCAAGGCTCTCTACACCGTCGCGCGGCTGACCTATCGCCGCCTGCGGGATTATCGGCGTCGTTAGTCAGACCCTAAGGGTCTCGGAGACCCTCAGGGTCTGGCCTGAACCATTCCGCCGGGCGCGGTGTAATACACAGGTGCGGCCCTCGCAAACCAACCAGTCTGGCCCACGCAGGCCCTTATTGAGGAGGAAAGGTAACGGAATGAGCACGATTTTCAACACTCACCACGGCCAGTCCTTGAGCGAGACGGTCAGCCGGACGGCCCCTGAAATCCCGCCCGATGGCCAGGCTGTCGGCGATCGCGAAGCATCCCCCTGGGAAAGCATGTCCCTGGCCGCCGTCAAACCGGCGGCTGACCGCCTGGCGGCAAACGTCGAGAAAGTCATCGTCGGCAAAACGGCCGAGGTGCAGTTGACGGTGATCGGCCTGCTGTGTCAGGGACACCTGCTCATCGAAGACGTGCCGGGCGTCGGCAAGACCATGCTGGCGAAGTCGCTGGCGCGCTCCATCGGCACCACGTTCAACCGCATTCAGTTTACCCCCGATATGCTTCCGAGTGACGTGACAGGCGTTTCGATTTTCAACCAGCTGACCCGCCAGTTCGAATTCCGTCCCGGTCCCATCATGGCCCAGATCGTGCTGGCCGACGAAATCAACCGCGCCACGCCCAAGACGCAAGCGGCGCTGCTCGAAGCCATGGAAGAAAAGCAGATCACCGTGGACGGGGTGACGCACCGCCTTCCGGCCCCGTTTATGGTGCTCGCCACCCAGAACCCCATCGAGTACGAAGGCACTTTCCCGCTGCCCGAAGCCCAGCTCGATCGTTTTCTCTTGCGCCTCTCGCTCGGTTATCCCTCGTCCTCCGAGGAGATCAACGTCCTCGACCGCCAGCAATTCGTGCACCCACTGGAGAAACTGGAGAGGGCCATCTCCGTCGAAGAGCTGCTGGCGGCCCAGCAGGAAGTCCGCAAGGTGTACGTTGACCCGCTGATCAAGAACTATCTGGTCGAGATCGTGTCGCAGACGCGCAAGCACGCCGACGTCTACCTCGGCGCCAGCCCGCGCGGCAGCCTGGCGCTGTTCCGCACGGCGCAGGCCCGCGCGGCCCTCAACGCGCGCGACTACGTCATCCCCGACGACGTTAAGGCGCTGGCCGAGGCCGCGCTGGCTCACCGCATCATCATCGGGCCGGCGGCGCGCATCAAAGACATCAGCGCCCGCACGGTCATCAAGGACATCCTCTCCAGTGTGCCGGTCCCGGGGGGAAGCCTCTTACGTAGAGCGTAATTAGTAATTGGCAATTACTAATAACCAATTACCGTTATGGCCTCCCGTCGCCTCGTCGTCCTCCTGCTCCTGGCCGCGGCGCTCATCGGCGCGGTCGTCACCGGACGCGACCTGTTCTTTAATTTGTTCTACCTGTGGCTGACGCTCGTCGTCGTCGCCGCGCTGTGGACCTGGCTGGGGCTGCGCGGCATCCGCCTGGCGCGCCACACTCGCGCCCTGCGCGCCCAGGTCGGCCGGCCGCTGGAGGAGCGCCTGGCTGCGCGGAACCTCAGCCGCCTGCCCAAGTTGTGGCTGGAAGTGCGAGACCACTCGAACCTGCCGGGCCACGAGGCCAGCCTCGTCGTCATGTCGTTGGGACCGCGCAGTGAACGGACGTGGGTCGTCCGCACCATTTGCCGCCAGCGCGGGCGATTTCGCCTCGGCCCGCTAACGCTGACTTCGGGCGACCCCTTCGGCCTGTTCCAAATCAGCCGCCACATCCCCCAGACCACGCACGTCGTCATTTATCCCGCCACAGTCGAACTGCGCGATTTCACGCTGCCGCCGGGCGTGCTCTCCGGCGGCGACGCCCTGCGCCGCCGCACCCATTACGTGACCGCCAACGCCTCCGGCGTGCGCGACTATGCGCCGGGCGACTCCTTCAACCGCATCCACTGGCCCTCCACGGCCCGCCGTGACCGGCTGATCGTCAAAGAATTTGAACTTGACCCGCAGGCCGATATCTGGCTGTTCCTCGACGGCGACGAAGCCGCGCAGGCCGCACAACCCCTACCCGCGCCAGAGGCCAGCGCCGACGACGCCTTGTGGACGGGCTGGCAGCACCGGGTGGTCACCCTCCCGCCCAGCACGGAGGAGTATGGCGTGACAATCACCGCCTCGCTCGCGCAGTTTTTCATCCGGCGTGACCGCTCCGTCGGCCTGGCGGCTTACGGCCAGTCGCGCGAGATTGTCCAGCCGGACCGCGGCGAGCGGCAATTGACGAAATTGCTGGAGACCCTGGCGGTTTTCCATTCGCGCGGCCACATGCGCTTTCCCGACGCGCTGGCCGTCGAGTCAGACCAGGTCCCGCGCGGGGCCTCCGTGATTCTGGTGACGGCCTCCTGGGATATGCGCTGGGTCATCGCCGCGCAGGCGCTCAAGCGCCGGGGCTTGCGCGTGGCCGCGGTGGTGTTGAACCCGCAAAGTTTCGGCGGCGCGCGCGACAACGCCGACCTGGTCGGCGTCTTGTGGGCGGTCGGCATTCCCGCCTATCGCGTCAACAACGGCGACGACCTGGCCTCGGCCCTCACGACCGGCGCGTGGATGGCGCGGCACTACGACACGCGGTAGTATGTCCCCAATGCAATTTGGGCGCTATGTGCTTTGGCTGGGCCTGCTTCTCACCCTGGCGCAGCCGGCAGCGGCCTCCAATCTCTAATCTCTCGCCTCCACCCTCCAACTCATGAAACCCTCCCTCTCCCTCGCCGTCTTCACTGCGGGCATGACTGCCCTCGCCGTGGAGGTCTCGGCCGCGCGCCTGCTCGGCAACGTGTTTGGCACGAGCAACCTGGTGTGGGCCAACATCATCGGAC
>DAOTXG010000478.1:0-11179 GCA_034435515.1 Anaerolineales bacterium | reverse complement strand
AGACAGCGCGGAGGGTGTCGCTTCTGAACCACTTACGCATATAAGAGCAGTTGTCATCTGCCGCCAAAGACTCGAAGTGTAAGTTGCCATTACTATGGTTATGCATGCGAGAATACAATACGTCTTTTACGACCTGGTCTGCGGTTGAAAGAACAGCAGAACTTGATTCGACTCCGTAGAGTCGTGCTTCCGCCACAAGACACGCCAGAGGATTAACGTCCATACCGACGGCGCTTAAGTGCCTATCGGTAGCAACGTCCAATGTTGTCCCAGTACCCATGAAGGGATCTAAGAAAAGAGTTTGATGGTCTTTTGCATATAACTCGAACAGGCGTTCAATAAGAGGCCTAGGCAAAGTTCCATACCAGCGATAGATTTGCTCTCCCCCTGAGCCGGGGAACGACCAAATAGACGAAACATACTGTTCTGTTGAACGCACTTTGGTTCGAAGTTTGTCTTTTGGAGCGACGATTGACGGGTCATCTCGGAAAAGACTTGGTTGATTTTCTTTCATTGTAGCTCCAGCAGCGACCATGTGCCATCTTTGTAGCGGAAGTGTTCTTCTAATAACTGCCTTCTGTGAGAATCGAAAAGTTGTATTGCGTCGAAATCCTCAATTAGCTTAGAAGTGGCAGTTTCACCTTGAGCAACGGCCAATTGTACCTTCTTGAGGAGCTTAGGTTGATACTCTACGTAGAGCTGTGCAAGTAAAGCGTTTGGCGTTAGCGAACCATGATGTTCGAGGATTTTCCTAACGGTTTTGACAAACTCTTTCTCCGAAACCCACTCTTGCTTGATACGATTTTCAGGGGTTATTTCAAGAACTTTATCCTTTGGCTTCCGGAATGATAGTATGAAATCGCCAATTACAGAACCAGCGCGGCGGCTTTGAGCTGTATGTTTGTAGGATGGAATTCCACCTTGATAGATTACACCATTGGGGGGCAACTCAAATCCAGCACGGGTAGCAGCTACAAGTAAAGCGGCCCAAGCTCTGGGTTCTCGGTTGTGAAAAGTGAGTACCATGTAACCTTGCGGCTTAAGTACCCTTGCACATTCCAAAAAACAACCTTCAAGAAGCTTCTGATATTCATCAGCATCTTTTGCGCCGGGGAATTTCTTTCTGGCTATTACTGCTTCTTCCGTGTTATCAATAATTTGACCAAGATCCTCAATTTCTGGTAGCCATACAGCCCAAAAGTTGCATAGGTCCGCATAGTGCACATAGCTCCCATAGGGTGGGTCGGTGATGATAACGTCAATACTGTTATCGGGCAGGGGCATGTTAGTAGAGGATTGTGTACTGACGTGAAAGGCTGGCTGGCTTTGGGTAAGCAGTTTTCTGATATTCTCTTGAAAGTTTGGGCGATGGATACTGAACTTTGATAGGTAGTCTTTCTTTCCGCGAAGAATTGCGTCGCATCTTCGCAAGAATTCTTCGAGTACGTTGGCTTCTAAGAAAACAGGGGGAAGCCAAAAGCCAGGTTTTGCCCATTCTAAAGGACGGTCACCGCGCCAGCTTGGATTTCTAGTGACCATACGGTTCGTGTAACGCAGGGCAGAGCTAAAAGCGAAAAGAAGCCAATCTTGAAGCGGACTCTTCAGGCTAAGGATTGTCGCGCGTAGTAGGGCAAGTGATAAGAGGTGTCGCGGAGTGAACAACTGCCTAAACTGCAAAATGCCTTTCTTGAACAAGGCACTTTCTCTTTGCATATTGCAATCCGGTATTGCGGCATTCGGGATCCACAAGCCTTTTTCTTCAGCCTGCTCAAGTTCCTTCAAGACTTGCTGTGTTAGGCTTCTGTCTTCTTCTGTGGCAGATATTATCTCCTCAACTCCACAATTCGCACACACATAAGCCACAAGAATGGCTTCAAACTTTGTTTCAGAGTCAACACTGAACTTCCTTATATGACCACAACGAGGACAAGACCAATTACCTACACCCTTTTTCTCGGCAGATGCAATACTAAACTCCTTCAAACAGCCCTTGCATTCGGCTACAGCCGAATACTCAAACCACTTGACAGAAGCTGATGCGCCGCAATGGCGGCAAGAAGTTGAAAATAGCTTTTTACTGATAGGTTGATATAGTTCAGATACTTTTTGTTGTACTGTTTTTAGTTCATCCCAATCTATATCTGCCAGTTCCATGCGCGTTATAAAAATCGCCAACGGATTGATGTCAAATCCTACGACTCGCCGTTGCTGAATTAAGCCCTCTACTAAAGTTACGCCACCACCACAAAAGGGGTCTAAAACCACATCGCTAGGGTTGCTGTAATGTTTCATAAGTTCTGCAAAGACAGAGTGAGGGCGACGTGCAAAATACCTGTGCATTCGATACACTGGGCTATGGGGCTTAGCTTCAAAGGCTTGTTGAATAGGTTTTACCAATTTGGGCATATTTACCTTGCCGGCGGAATGTAAGACTCTAACCGATGGGAATAATACTCCCATAAGCGAAAACGAACAACTTTTCTGTTATATGCGATGACTGCTACTTTAACTGAACTAGAAAACGGGATGGACACAACACATAACTATACTGTGCTGGTTATCTTCGCCAGCCTCTCACTGACCTTCCAAAACTCTTTCCTGAGTTTCTCGTCGCGCGACGCCGAGGACGAAGACCTCTCCTGCTTCCGCACAAAATACTTCCCAGTCACATCCTCCACTTCAGGCGAACTGGCGAGATAGACCGGCGTCTCCGCGCCTTCTTCCAGCCCTCTGCCCCCGCCGCCCCACCCGGTCCTCAGCATTTTGGTCGCAATCACGCCGGGGTGCAGGCAATTCGCCGTCACGCCCGTGCCCTTTAGCCGTTCCGCCAACTCGTAAGTGAACAGCACATTCCCCAACTTGGTCTGCGCGTAAGCCGCATAACCGTCGTACCGCTTTTCGCCCTGCAGGTTTCCGAAATCCACTTTGGCGCTCTGGTGGGTGCTCGAACTGACGACGACGATGCGGGCCGGCGCGCTGGCTTTGAGCAGGTCGAGCAAGAGGCGGGTGAGGACAAAATGCGCGAGGTGGTTGACGGCGAAAGTCGTTTCCAGGCCGTCTTCGGTCAGACGGCGCTCACGCAGGAATATCCCGGCGTTGTTGATCAGCACGTGCAGGCGGTCGTGCCTGGCTTTGACCTTGGCGGCCATCTCGCGCACCTGCCGGAGCGACGCGAAATCGGCGACGAAATATTCCAAGTTCTCGTTCCCGGTGCGTCGGCGGATTTCGTCCACCACCGCCCGGCAGCGCGCCTCGCTCCGCCCGTGCACCAGCACTCGCGCGCCCAGGCGGGCCAGTTCCAGCGCCGTCTGCCGGCCAATGTCGTCGGTAGCGCCGGTGATCAGAATGACTTTATCCCTCATGGCAGAAGATTGACTACCGCCGCCCGCCGCCCCCGCCCGCTCTCGAGGAGGCTGAAACCCGTTGGCTGGACGAGTGGTTGCGATCCCGCTCGCTCAGATAATAGTGCCACAGCATCCGCGCCGCAACCGCACGCCAGGGCCGCCACGCTTCGCCCAATCGGTCCATGTCCTCCGGCGTCGGGCGGGAACGCAGGCGTTTGACTTGCTGCGCCGCCGCCGCTAAGGCCAAGTCGCCGCTCGGCCAAACGTCAGGGCGACGCAGGGCCATGAGCAGGTAAATGTCCGCGCTCCACGGGCCGATGCCTTTGAGTTGGAGCAGTTCCGCCCGCGCGGACTCGTCGTCCATCCGGCTCAATGCAGTCGGATGGAAACGCCCTTCGACGATAGCCTGCGACAGGTGACGAACGTAGGCGGTCTTCTGGCGGCTGAAGCCGATGCGCTTCAGCGTCGCGTCGTCGAAGGCGAGAAAACGCTCCGGGGTGAGCGGCGCGGCGGCGGCCAGCAGCCGATCGAAAGCCGCCTGCGCCGAGGCGAGGGACACTTGCTGTTCCAGGATGATGTGGACGAGCGTGGGAAAACCCGGCCTGCGCCGCCACATCGGCGGCAGGCCAAAGTCCCTGACGATGCGCCCCAACGCCGGGTCACGGCGGGCCAGGATGCGCACGCCATGCGCGAGGGTCGCCTCGGTCAAAGCCGGCATAGACTGAGGGGTCAGGCCGAGAGGGCCTGGCGTATTTCGGCGATGTGTCCCCGCGCGTGGCGATAAATGCGCTCGACCCACCATTGCGTAGTGCGCCAGCCGGAGGGCGGGTGAAAGGCACTGCGCGTCCAGGCCTCAGGCGTCATCGAGCGCATGAGGCTCACCGCGGCCTCGCGCGCACGGGCAAATTCGTCGAGCACCTTCGTCAGCGGCTCCTCCGGCTGATACTTTTCCGCCGTCCAATCCGTGGAGGCAAACGGCTCGAGGATTGGGTGGTCCTCCGTCAAAAGTCGGCGGAAACGCGGGAGGAAAACCAATGCTTCGACGTCGCGCACGTGAGCCGCCGCCTGGTGCAAGGTACGCCCCACCGCCAGGCGGCGATGCCATTCGACTTCAGGAGTAGAGTGAGCCAATTCGGCTAAGGCGGCCGGCTGGCGCGCACAGTTTTCAATCAGCGCAGCGCGGTAATCGAGCAGCTGGTCGAACGAGTCGGACATTACTTTCTGGTCGCGTGATTCAACCGCACGCGCATCATCTGGCTCAGGTGCTCGTAGGTGTGCCCCAACGCGTAGTCGGCCTGCCAGCCGAGCGTAATCGGCCCGCGCGTTTCGTGCGCGCCGGAGCGCGACCAGTCGGCCTTTTCAAGAGCCGCGATTTCCTCGGCGCGGTCGGCGAGGAAGTCCTGGAGCACTTCAGCGCGGGAGCGGTTGCGCTGCTGCTCGGCCTGCATGAGCGCCGTCTCGTCCACGAGCGGGAGAAAGGGATGATCCTCGTTTGCCATGCGCCGGAGGCGCGGCAGGAAAATGTGCCGTTCGACGACCTGCATGTGAATCAGACATTCGAGCTGGGACCACCCGCCTTCGGCGGGCCGCCAGCCAGCGGCTTCTTCGGGCAGCCGCACCAACTCGCGGGCCACTTCGTCGGCGGAGGCGCGGAGGGCAGTGAGGATGGGATGATGATTGGTCATAAGCAACCTTTTATGAGTGACAGGTGGCAAGTAACAAGTGATGAGTAACGAGTAATGGAGGAGCCGTGCCGCCCGTCATTCGTTACCCGTCACGTCAACTGTTCCCGAAACTTCCAAATGTGCTGCGCGTGGTCGCGCTCGTGCCACAGCGCGCGGCGCAGCATTTTGCGCGGGGACCAGATTTCGAGGTCAGTCCCGGCCAGGCGGTCGTCGCCGATGAGGGTGGGCACGACGGTTTTGAAATAGGAGCGCACTTTTGCCAGACAGGCCAGGGCTTCGTCGGGGCGGTCTTCTTTGGGGAAGGCCAGGTCGAGGCGGTCCATGTACCACCACTCGGAGCGGCCCACGTGCAAAAGGATGCGATTGATGGACCAGTCCGCTTCAATTTCGCGGGCTAGTTCATCCGGGTTGAGGCCCTCAATCGAGGCCAGCAAGTCCGCGCGGTTCCAGTCCAGCAGCAGCAAAACGTCGGCGATTTCAGGGCCGGTCAGCGGCGCGCGGTCGGAGGCGAAGAAGGCGTTGATTGAATTGTCCGGGTTGGCGAACCATTCGCGCTGGACTTCGTCCATTTCAACTTGAACTGGCTCGTCGGGCGTGTCTTCGCCGTGTGCGCGCAGCCAGGCCCGGTGGGCGGCGATGGCCTGCGGCGCGGCAGCCACGGCGGCCTCACGCGTCTCGGCGCTGGCAAAGCAGCCGGGCAGCGCCGGGACGTGCGCAATCCAGTAGTTCTCCATTTGCTCAAGGTTTAAGGTGTAGAGCATACAGACCGCCTTTCAGTGTTCGCCGGTCGGCTCCAAACTCTGGCCGAGACGTTCAGTCCCCAGTTCTTCCCTGGCCGGCCGATTGACCAGCCACACCCCCAGCAAAATGATCCCGCCGCCCAGAAGCGCGGCCAGGCGCAGCGGCTCGCCCAGGACAAGCGCGGCGACGACGACGGCGACGAGCGGCTCGACGTTCAGGAACACGCCGACCTGCGAGGCTGGGACGGCCTGCAGCCCATCATACCAGAAGATGTAGGCGATGCCGGAGCAAAAGAGGCCGAGGAAGCCCACCCCCAGCCAGCCGTCGAAGGAGAGGCGGCCCAGTTCGCCCGGCCCCGGCCCGGCGAGAAACAGCAGGCTCGTGAACAGCCAGCCCAGCGTCATCACGTAAAACATCATGCGCGCGGCCGGGTGGGTCTTGAGGCCGTGACGTGAAAGCACGGAGAAGACCGCCCAATTGGGCGCGCTGACGAGGACCAGAAAATCGCCGGGGGCGCCCAGGCGACCAGAGACCACCGTCCCCAACTCGCCCCGGCTCACCACCAGCAAGACGCCCAGCGCCGCCAGCGCAATGCCGGCTATTTTTCCCGGCCCCAGCGTTTCCTTCAAGAACAGCCAGCCGAGCAGGGCCATGAACACCGGCGTCGTGGCCACGATCCAGGCGGTCGTCGTGGCCTGCGACGTCACCAGGCCGTTCGATTGCAGCCACTGGTGAAAAGTGACGCCCAGAAAGCCGAGGCCGGCGAAATAGCCCAGTTCCTTCGGCGAGACCCACGCCCACTGCCGGCGCGCGACGACTGCCGCGCCGAGAACGGCGACGCCCATTCCAAACCGCAGCCAGACGACGGTGACGGGTGAGACATCGCGCAAGGCGATCTTGGTGGCGATGAACGACGCGCCCCACACGACGACGGCGAAAAGGATTTCGAGGAGGGCGATTAGGCGACGACGGTCAGTCATGTTTTAGAATTGATGTAGTTGCTCAGACCGAGCGCTGGGGGAACGCTGATTTCGCTGAAAAAAACGCTGATAGCGCTGATTTTCTTTCTTGAATGACACCTGCCCTTGCGGGCGGTGCAAGGGTCAGCGAAAATCAGCCTATTCAGCGTCGTCAGCGTTCAAAAGAACGCCGGGTTGCGCAGTTACTAAAATTGCAGATGGTCCGCGTAATCGGCAAAGCCCGCGTACTTCCCGGCCCGGCGGTCGGCCAGGATCGGCGCCAACGCCACGACGACGGCGGGCAGGTTCTTGAGGCCGCGCGTTTTCTTCTCCATGACCATGAATTGATCGCCCGCGGCCTCGCCTTCGGACTGGCGCAGGAACAATGTCGCCGCTGCCAGGGCGAAGGCTTCCGCATGCGGCTGGAGCGCCGCCGATGCGGCCTCCTCGAACAAGAAGCGCGCGAAAGCCTCGCTCAACTTCGCCATCACCTCATCGGGGCGCTCGTTGTACTTCCACGGATGCGACGTGCCCCAGGCGATGGGCGGGTGCAGGGCCACGACCACTTCACTGGGGGAGCTGGCCGCGACCGATTGCCGCCCCGGAAACAAGAGGTTGGGGACGAAGATCAATTGGCGGGTTTGCGGGCCGAAGAGGTCGTCGAGAAAGTGGCCGAGATCGGCGCGCGTGACGACTTCTTTTGCCTCGGTTTCGGCGGCCTGCCATTCGGCCTGCGTCTCGGCCCAGAAGTCGGCGGCTTTGGCGGCGGACTGAAAGTCCTCGGCAGGGATGGAGGCTGGCCACGTGGCGTTGAGCGCGTGCCCGTAGAGCGTTCCCAGTCCCTCGCCTTTGCCGGCCAGCGCCTGTGCGCCCGCCACCGCGGGATGCTCACGATGTGGCGCGAAGTATTTGTGCGCGGCGTCGGCCACGCGGTGGGCTTTGTAGGCTTTCACCGTCTGCTCGTACTCCGGCCACTCCCCGGCGGCAAGCAGCGCCCCGGCCAGGCGCAGGCGTTCGTCGTTGCGAACCTGGATGGTTGAACTCATACGGCCTCCAAATTGGCGTGACTAATCCCTGAGGTCCCTGCTTCACATCGCCTCACCACTTCTTCTGCCCCACCTTCCACCGTTTCCACGTGAACCCCGAAACTGGCCCACTCTTCGTCGAGCGCGGCGGTCAGGCCGAGAAGGCCCTCGCGGGCGGCGCGCACGGCGGCGTGGGGCGAGGTCCCGGTCGGCCGGAGGATGTTCAGGATCAACCCTCCGCTGGTTTCTTTCATCACTCGCGCGGCAGTTTGAGCGACGAGGAACGCCCCTTTGAGGTTTACGTCGAGCGTGCGGTTCCACTCCCACTCGTCCATCTTGAGCGCGGCGCTGCCGGGCGCGACGTGCGCGGCGTTCACCACGACGTCGAGCCGCTCCCAGTGATCGAGGACGGTGTAGAGCATCGTCTGCACGGCCATCTTGTTCGCCACGTCCGCAACCTGGACGAGAGCTGTCCCGCCCGCCTGCGTAATCGCGTCGGCGGTGCGCTGGGCGGTGTCGGGGTTCACGTCCACGACGACGACGCGGGCGCCGGCCTGGCCGAGGGCGAGGGCCGCCGCGTAGCCCACACCTTTACCCGCGCCGGTCACCAAAGCGACTTTGCCTGTGAGAGACGACATCGCCGATCACCCCCTCGCAACTTGCAGCAACGTCTTCGGCGACAGGGCCTGGATCGGGTCCACGTTGCCGAGCGCGATGTGGATGAGCAGGAGTTTCAAGTCTTCGTTCTTGTTCGCGGCGGAAGCAAAGCGGTTCATGACCCAGGGCCGGAGGTAAACATCGCGGACGCGCGTGATATTCACGAAGGTGCGCAGGAAACGGCCGCGCAGCGCCCGACTATACTTCTGCGCAGTGAACGCCGGCGGCTCGCCATTCCGCAACGCCATCCCCAACACTTCGGCGGCGGTCTCGGCGGACTCGAGCGCGTAGTCAATGCCCTCGCCTGTGAGTGGGTTCACCAGGCCGCACGCTTCGCCGACCAGCGCCAGGCCGGGCCAGGCCGTGCGGGCGGTGGGAAAGTCGAAGCGCAGTGGATAGCCTTTGACGGCCGAGGTCGGGCGAGCGCCATTCATCATTTTCTTGACATAGGGGTTGGCGACGAATTCGCGCACCACCTGGACTGGCGAATTGCGCATGGGCGGCTGGCCCGGGCGCACAAAATAACCTGCGCCCACGTTGGCCGCGGTCGGCGAGATGGGGAAAATCCACCCGTAGCCGGGGAGCGGGACAGAGTCGAAATGGAACTCGACCGTATCCGAAAGGCCGCTCATGCCCTCGTAGTAAGCGCGGGCAGCGCGGCCAAAGGCCGGGGGCGCGGACAGCAAGTGGGCGCGCTCCAGCAGGCCGATGGTAGCCCCGGTGGCCAGAACGGTGAGCCGCGCCCGAAAGTCGGCGGGGCCATCCGGCGCGAGGGCGCGCACCCCGGCGAATTGCTCGCCCGCGCGTAGCAGGTCCGTCACGGTGAACGACGAGCGAAAATCGGCGCCGGCCTCCACCGCGCGAGCGCGGATCAAATCGTCCAGCTGCAGGCGGGGCAGCACCAGCGCGAAGTCTGGCAAGTCGGCGTACGGCGGGACCGCCGCCCGAATCGCCCTGCCGTTCGGCGCAAACAGGACGATGTGATTGATGCGCCAGCCGGCTTTCAACAACTGATCGAGCAGGCCCAGGGAGCGGAGGACGCGCATGGCGCGGGGCGAGAGGCCATCGCCGCACGTCTTGTCGCGCGGGAAAGCGGCTTTGTCGAGGAGCAGGACGTCGAGGCCCTGCGCGGCGAGGAAGCAAGCCAGCGCCGAACCCGCCGGGCCGGCGCCGACGATGATGACGTCACGTGTTGCCGTCATAGTGAGGGGTAATCGTACCACAGCACGTAAAACGTATAGCGTAAAACGTAAAAGGGGGCGCACACAGTACGCATTACGTTTTACGTATTACGCTTTACGTTTAAGGGTTGTCCACAATTCCCGCAGAACTTGAACTCGCCCGGCAAGTTCTCCGCGCCGCAGTGGGGACAGGCTTTGAAGGGCGCGCCCCAGAAGTATTCGGGGTGGGCGTCGTCGGCGTAGGCGCGGCGCAGGGCGTCGTAATCGGGCCGGCGCTTTTCGGCGAAGGCGCGCTCGCCCTCGTGCGTCTCCGGCGCGACGTTGTGAATGGCGAGCCAGTCGCGCGCGTGGCCGATGGTGATGCCCCAGATGAAATCGCGCCAGGCATTGAGCTGCTGCTTGGTGTAGCGCGTCGCCTCAGGTAGTTTGCGGTAGAGTTTCTCGGCCATCACGTCCACCGCCGGGTCCAGTTCGGCGCGGGACACGACCTGATTGACGAGGCCCCACGCCAACGCCTGCGCCGCCGGGATTTCCTCGTTGAGAAACAGAATCTCGCGCGCCCGCCGGTCGCCGACGATGAGCGGCAGGAACTGGGTGGCCCCCGCCGCCGCGACGCTCCCGTGGCTCGCCCCGATCTGCCGGATGTAGATGTCGTCGGCGGCGATGGCGAGGTCGCAGCTCATATTGAACTCGTTGCCCCCGCCGACCACGACGCCGTTGAGCCGCGCGATCGAGGGCTTGCCCAGGTTGCGCAGCCGGTCGTGGCACTCGATGAAGTCGGCCATCCACTTGTAGTAATCGCGCGGCCTTTCGAGGAACGCCTGCTGCTCTTTCAAATCCGCGCCGGTGCAGAAGGCTTTGTCGCCCGCGCCCGTAAGCACGAGCACGGCTATCGCGTCGTCGTAACTCACGTCGCGCAGGGCCTCGCCGATCTCCCTCAGCATCGGCCCGTTGACGCAGTTATAGACCTCCGGGCGGTTGAAGGTGATGGTCGCGCGGTAGCCGGACTTATCGTAGCGGATGTATTGAAAATCGAACTCGGAGGCCGGGCGGCCGGCGTAGGGACGGGACATGGAGTTAGAGTGGGGAGTTAGAGTGAGGAGTTAGAGTGAGGAGTTAGAGTTAGAGAGGCTCGTGTGGAACGGCAGGGGTGCGGGGGAGCAGGGGTGCAGGGGAGCAGGGGAGCAAGGGAGCACTCTCTCCCCTGCTCCCCTGCCCCACTGCTCCCCTGCTGCTACTTCTCCAGCCTGGCTTTCAAGTTCGAGAGCGCCGCCTGCAGTTCCTTCTGGTTCTCGCCCTCGATGACGAGGCGGTCGGCAATCGCGCCGAGGAACGAGCCGGGGACGGTGTAGTCAATCTTGAGCGCGAGTTCGGTGCCGCTCCCGGCGGGCTTCATCGCCCACGTCCACGTGCTGGGGATGCCGCCGGTCGTGGATATGATGAACAGGTCGGGCGTGGACTCGATGATTTCAGTCGAGCCGTCCACCGAAACCCCGTGCAGCTTGAAGGTCCACTTATACTTGCACCCCCGGCCCTGGCCCTGGATGTCCCACACTTTCTCCAGGCTGTTAATCCACTCTGGAGCGT
>DAOTXG010000477.1:0-4976 GCA_034435515.1 Anaerolineales bacterium | reverse complement strand
CCCGGATAAGTATTCAACCGCCCATAGCCCTGCCCGTCCGGGCCGACGACTTCGAGGGCAAGCGTGTAGTTGCGAGCGATTGAAGCGAGCGCCTGCCAACACAGGGTAACCCTGAAATTCTGGCCCGGGACAACAGCCGGTGGGCGCAGGTAGCCGATCAATTGTATCTCACTCCCAAAGCGCGTCTCCAGGAGATAATCAATCACCGCCTCAGGCGGAAGCGGTTGGGGTCTGGCGTAAGCCGGAACGATAGACCAGAGTGGGATGGACCAGCCCACGAGCACGATGCCAATGCCCAGCGCCTTGTGGAAACGTTCCCGCCAGCGGACCGGAACGAACGCCTGCCAGCCCTCGACCAGCAGGCAACTCGCCGCAGGCAAAGCCGTGAGGAGGTAACGTCCCGGCACGAAGCTATTCCGGAGAGCGATGCCTAAGGCGACCATTAAACCGGCCGAACAGACTAACTGAAACGCTGCCAGCGGTAACAAGGTCACAGACGACGGAGGTGGTGTGACTTCGCCTCCAGGCGCTGAGGCGGCTGGTGGTGAAGCACTGGCGTGCTTCACTACGAACAAAGGTGAAGCACTGGCGTGCTTGACTACGAACAAGGGTGAAGCGGCACCCCGGAGTCGGGGGAGAGCGGCGAGGGCCAGGCCCAGAACCGCAAGGGGCGCGCTCACTTCCCAAACCTGGTACAGCCAGCGATAGACTTCAAAGTTGCCCCAGCCGAACGAAGCCAGGAAGGTCCGGAAGACGTAGCGGGTTGTCTTGGGGATGATGGTCGAGATCGTTTCCGGCGCCGGCGTATTGGCGATCAGCCTTTGGACAGTCTCCGATTGAAATACTTGCTCGGTCACGAACTGCAACGACCCGATAAATCGCAGCGAGACGACGACGAGCAGACTCAATCCCGCCAAAGCCAGCCAGATTTGATAGGGAGGCCGAGGGGATTTAAGGCGAGGCTGAGCGGTCAGGCTCAGTCCGAGGGCGATGACCGCCACCGGAATCAAGGCGATGGCGTTCACCTTCGCCAGGAGATCGGCCCCCAACACAACGGCCAGCAGGCCGGCCAGGCGCAGGTGGAAGCCCTCAGCCGCCAGGCGAACCGATAAATAAAAAACAATGGCGGATAGGCTGACGACCAGGACGTCATTCGTGACCATACTCCCGGTAAAGAGGAATTGGGGCCAGAAGGCAAAGAGAACCGTGGCCGCCCGGGCTGCGCCGGTTGAGGCCGGCCAGATCAACCGCGCCGCCCTGTAGACGAAGAGCACGCTCGCCGTGCTGATGAAAACACTCACGCCGCGCACGATGAACACGGCCAGGGCGGTCCGGTAGGCGGCGCCTTCCAGGTTGTCTGGATGCAGAAAGATGTTGACGCCGGCCCGCCCACTGACGTAGTAGGGATTGAACACCGGTTCGGCAAACGCATCGCCTAAATCCAACCAGGCGATAGCCGGCGCGACGACGATATAGTAGAGCGGCGGCTGGAATTTTTCCCAGATCTTTTCGGCCTCCGGGTCGCCGGCCTTCAGTAGAGTGCCATACTTGGCGAGGTAGCGCACATAGGCGAAGTGCCCGTCTTCGTTGTCGGATTCCCAGAGAGGCACGGCGGCGCTGTAGGCCAGGCCCACTGCCAGACGGGCCGCGAGCAGCAGCCCCAGCCAGGCCCATTCCTGGCTCAGGCTGCCGTGAGTCCGTGCGCGTTGCATCTAGGTCGTCTCCCGTGACAGCGCCAGTTTGCCCAGGCGGCGATACTCACGGAAAGCGTCCAACGCCGAGACGAGCAAGCCCATCTGGCGCAGGTCGGCGTCGCGCCTCTGGCGGGTGCGCTGGATGGCGGCGCGCCGGGCGAGAATCGGGCGCAGGTCGCGTAGAAAGGCCAGGGCGCCGGCGGCCAGCGCTCCCAGCGCGGCAACCTGGCCGTGGAGCGTGTATTCCAGCAAGCGGTACAGATCATAGGTCACGGAGACAACGGCGCCGCCTGGCAGCGAGGCGAGCTCGAGGTTTTTGAGCATTGTCGCAAAACGGTTGCGCTGCATCCAGTAAATGCGGCGCGGCGAGGTCCGCCCGCCCGCGGTGCCCCCAAAGCGATGAAAGGCCACCGCCGCCGGGTCGCACCAGACTTCGTAGCCAGACAGCCACGCGCGCCAGCACAAATCCACATCCTCCAGATAGGCAAAGTAACTGCCGTCAAAGCCGCCCAGTTCGACGAAGACGGCGCGTTTGATGAGCAGCGCGGCGCCGGGAATGGAAGCCGTGGGCGCCGGCTCGTCGTACTGGCCGCGGTCCGGCTCGCCCCAACCGATCTCAAAGGCTGTGCCGGCATTCGTGAACCGCGCCCCAACGCTCTGGATGACCCGCTGCTCTCCGGGCCGCCGACTGAAGAGGAGTTTGCCGCCCAGCACGGCGGCTTGCGGGCGGCGGGCGGCAGCGGCCAGCAGTCGCTCCACCCAGTCCGGCGCGAGTGTCGCATCGTTGTTCAGCAACACCAGCCAGGGATGCTCGATCCCAGCCACAGCGCGATTGTATCCCTCGGCAAAGCCCCAGTTCTGTTTCAAATCCACAAGGCGCACGGCGGGGAAGCGCTGGCGCAAATAATCCAGAGAATCATCGGTGGAGCCATTGTCGGCGACGAACACGTCCACCGCGAGGCTCGAGTGCGTCAGACTTGCCAGACAGTCGGCCAGGAAGGGGCGGCCATTGTAGTTCAAGACGACGACGGCGACGTCGCTCATCCAGACTCTCCCGCATTGGGATGCGCGTCTACGGGATTGACGGGCATACCCCCGGCGGGCTGCCGCCGCGATTCACCGCGCTCTTTGCCAAGCGTGAGGAACTGGCCCCAGGCGTAGCCCCAGCGGAGCTGGGTGAGCACCTGCCAGTCGGTGCGCTGCCGCAGTGAGCGAATGAACGCGCGGCGCTCTTGGAGGGCAGGCCATTGTTTGACAATCCATTGATACGAGGCCGCCTTGGCCTGAAGGAATTCTCGGCCGCGCAGGAGGCAGTAGCCCCACATGAGCAGCTCAGTGAAGAGCAGGAAAGGCGTCAGGCACAATCGGCTGGCTGTCTCCAGGTAAGTCAAGATCATCGCCAGGCGGTTGCGTTCCAGCAAGAACAACTTCTCCGGGTACATCGTCAGGTGATAATCGTGCTGGACGACCGATTGCGGGACGCAGTAGAGAGGGCAGCCCATGAGGTGCAGCAGCCACGACAGTTCGACATCTTCGTGATACAGGAAGCCGCTTTCGTCCCAGCCCCCCATCTGCTCCAGCAAGGCCTTGCGGACGACGACGGCGCCGCCCTGGATGCCAGACACCCGAACTGGCGCTGCGCCGGCGCGGGCGCGGCGCTGACCTAACTGCCGGTTGAAACCCAGGCCGGTGACGTGGACATCCTGCCCCGCCGCGTTGATGCGCCCGTCGCCATGCCTCAGGAGGATGAGCGGGTTCACCGCGCCCACTCCAGGGTGCGCCTCGAGCCACGCGACGAGCGGCGCGAGCCAGTCCGGGGAGACGAGCATATCGGGATTGAGCGCCGCCACGTAGGGCGCGCGCGTGTGAGGCAAGGCCGTGTTCACGCCCCCGGCATAGCCCCGGTTGACCGGGTTCTTCAAAAATTTAATCGAGTGGGCGGGGAGCGCAGCGGCGCGGCTTTCGGCCAGAGCGAGGCTCTCGTCGGTGGAGGCGTTGTCCACGACAAAAACTTCCTGCCGGGGTTCGGGCAGGCTGGCGCAGAGGGCCGTCAGGCACGTCGCCAGGTGTTCGCCGCTGTTGTAGTTGACTACGACGACGGAGACAACCGGCGGCGCGCCTGATTCGAGAATCATCCCAGGTGTCAGCCCGCCGCAGAGTTTTCGTCCGGCACGACCGGCGCAAATTTTTGCAGGCGGCCGGCAAAGATGGAGAGAAAGAGCGCCGTCGAAAGGATTTGCAGGCCCCACACCATCACCGTCGCCGTCAGCACGACCGCCCGCGTCTCTTCAAAGATGCCAGCCCCGCCCAGTACCCAACCCAGGATCACCGCGACCAGACGCAGGGCGGCGATCACTGTCATAAACAGACCGACGACGGCGGCGCTCAACCGGAAAGGGCGGGAACTCAGGGTGACCAGCCAGGGGGGAGGCCGGTAACCGGCTTCGACGCCATACAGCGCCGCCGCCATGCCGAACACCGCCAGTTGGAACGCCGCCAGGACGCTCAGCGTCGCCACGATGAAGGAGTGAATGCTCAACCCGAAGTAGGGCGTGACGACCGGCCCACGCTCCAGGACCGCCGCGCCGGCAATGGCCATCAGCATCAGCAGGAGGCCGGGCAGCACGAACATCAGCATCGGGTTGTAGAGGAGGACGAGGCCGATGATGCGGCTGAGGATGGTGAAGCCGTCGCGCCAGGGTTGGAGTTTCTTTTCGCCGAGGCGCGCCTGGTAGACGACGGGAAAGGTCTTGACCCGCAGACGCTGCGCGCGGGCCTTAATGCCGATCTCGGCCTCGATGTCGAAACCGTTGGATTGCAGCTTCAGTTTCAGCGCGGCTTCGCGCCGCAGGCCGTACAGGCCGCTGAGATGATCATCCCCGTCGAGGCCGTGCACGTTGGCCAGCAGCCGGTCGAAAAGCCAGTTGCCTACCTGGTTGACGCGGGGCATATTTTCGCCGCTGCTCAGGCGGTTGCAGCGCACCAGGTCGCTCTCGCCCAGCAAGTCGGCGATGCGCGGGATGGCGCTGGCCGGGTAGGTGGCGTCGGCATCCATGATGACGAGATATTGGCCGCGCGCGTTGGCGATGCCGGTGCGCACCGCCGCGCCTTTGCCGCGGCGTTCGGGGTGCTGCACCAGCCGGCAGCGCTGGGCGCGGGCCGCGCGGGCGGTGTCGTCCGTCGAGCCGTCGTCCACGACGAGGATCTCGTAGCGGTCGTCGAGGACGCGCTCGAGGTCGGCCAGCACTTGCGGCAGCGCCTCGGCTTCGTTGTGAGCCGGGA
>DAOTXG010000476.1:0-4737 GCA_034435515.1 Anaerolineales bacterium | reverse complement strand
GCCACAGTCGGGTATTATTGTCCCAGCGCCTGCCAAAAGCAAGACCGGAACACCGATTGGTGCGGCCTGTTGAGCCCGAGCTGCAATCTGATTCCCGTTCCCGGGTGATTTCAACACGGGTGGCGGCTTTGTCCGACCCCGATCAGGACGCTACGTTCCACGGAAGGGAATGGGTTGGCGGGTGCTCATACTCTTGTGCGGAGGATACTATGCGTAAACGAAGTGAGACGTTAGAGAACTTAGCTGTTGTTCATCCGAACGCGGCGGGGCTTGACATTGGCGCGCGCGAGATTGGGGCCTGTGTTCCGCTAGGTCGTGACCCAGAGACTGTGAGGCAGTTCAGCACCTTCACCCCGGACTTGCAGGCGCTGGCCGATTGGTTGGTCGCGTGTGGGGTGGAGACGGTGGCCATGGAAAGCACGGGCGTGTACTGGATACCCGTGTTCGAGATATTGGAAGCGCGCGGGCTGAAAGTTTATCTGGTCAACGCCTGGCATCTGAAGCACGTGCCCGGGCGGAAATCAGATTATCTGGACTGCCAGTGGATACAGAAGTTGCATTCATTGGGGTTGCTCAATGGGTCGTTTCGGCCCGATGGGGAGATGGTCGCACTGCGAGGTTACTTGCGGCATCGGGCTCAACTGCTGGAGCATCGCGCGCCGCACATCTTGCACATGCAAAAAGCCTTGCAACAAATGAATCTCCAACTGCATCACGTCTTGAGTGACGTGACCAGCGTTAGCGGGCAAGCCATCTTGCGAGCGATAGTGGCCGGGGAGCGGGACTCGCTGAAGTTAGCCCAATTGCGTAATCCGGGTTGTAAGTCATCCGAAGAGACGATTGCCAAAGCCTTGACGGGAGACTGGAAAGCCGAACAGTTGTTGGTGCTGAAGCAGTCGTTGGAAGTTTATGACTTCTACACCCGACAAGTGGTTGAGTGCGATGCTGAGATTGAGAAGCAGTACGCCGCTATGAAGCCGCGCTGGGAAGGCACACAGGAGTTGCCTGAGGTGCCACGCCTAAAGCCCGGCTCGAAGAGTAAGAATCAACCGAAGTTGAATGTGCGGCGAGAGATTCTCCGCCTGACGGGAGTGGACTTGGTGGCCGTGGAGGGGATCAGTGCCGCCTTAGCGCAGACGATCCTTTCAGAGATTGGCACGGAGATGAGCAAGTGGCTGAACGAGAAGCACTTTGCCTCGTGGCTGGGATTAGCCCCACACAACGACATTTCCGGCGGGAGGGTGTTACGCAGTCGGACGATGAAGACCGACAATCGCGCCGGGCAGCCTTTCGACAAGCGGCCGCCTCAGTCACCCGGAGTGGGAGCGCTTTTGGCGCGTTCTATCGACGGACGCGAGCACAACTTGGGCCAATGCAGGCCTTAGTAGCGACGGCCCACAAAATCGCGCGGACGGTATATTACATGCTGAAGAACCGGGTGCAGTACGTGGATATAGGGGCCGAAGCGTATGAGTTGAAACAACGTGAACGAGAGATTGTGTACTTGAAAAAGAAGGCGGCGAAATTGGGCCTTGACCTATCCCCTCACAACCCCGCCGCCGCTGTTGCCCAGGCCGTCACTATGGTCTGACCCAACCAGAAAGAGGGTTTCTCAGGATGCCGGGTTGGGCCGCCTGCGAATGTTCAGCAACCATAGCCATATTATGACCTAAGAAACGATAACCGCTTTTGCCATACATCCTTCGCAGACTTGCCAATCCAGATCAGGTGCGTATCGGAAGGCACTTCGTAAAGTTCACAAGTCGCAACTTCTGCGGCGACTCGCTTGGCATTCTTGAGCGGCACTGACCTGTCATATGGCGAATGCATCACCAAGACGGGCGCGGTAATTCCCGATAAGTCATCCACCCGATGATTGAGGTCATTCATAAATCCAGTTCCTGATTGGGAAGTTTTGATGAGCCAATGCACAAATCGCCAGTCATCTGGGCTCATGCGTTGGATGACTTCATCTACATTCAAAGTGGTCATTTCTTGCAGCATCAACCGCATCATCGTCATTGGCGCCAGTCTCAAAACCGTTTTTATCAGCCCCCAAGTGATACGTTCAGCGCGACCGAATAGAAGGCGCGCACCCCGCTTGACTTCCTGATCGTCTGGCCAGACCGTTGTAACCGTTGACTCCATGACTAGTTTGCGAATCCGACTGGGATGGCGCAGAGCAAAGGCCAGAGCCGTTGGGCCTGAGGCAGAAATACCGATCACATCAGCCACGGGAATTTGGAGCATATCCATCAGTGCGGCAAGAGCATCTGCCGCCTCCTGAGCGGTTCTTCCTACTTCAGAAGGAGTACTGTCGTAACCTGGGCGTGAAGGGGTGAGAACTGAAAAGCCATGCTCGATCAATCGCTCGTGTGACAACCGACTCTCTCGACTGCAATGCCCGCCGTTCAAAACCATGACGGTCGGTCCACTGCCTTCGAGACGATATTCAATTGGCCCCTTCGTAGTGTTAGCGATATTCTGTGTCATTAGTGATTGTCTCCATTCGAGTACGTGCTTTTACTGCCCAACGGTGGGCGGCGGTTTATCAGCCTTTGCTGTTCATGGAATAATGCCATGCAACGGCTGCCACCTCAGCCTGGCTTTGGCAGCCTGATTGCTACAACGCCATGAAGGTGGACATTCGATTACCTTATCTCGCCTTGGTCTGGGTATTCCTATTGAATCAGCTAGGCGGTCAAGATATTCACCATATCGTAAAGGTTCGTCAACAATGTTGAATACGGATCCGGGGGAAGCGTTCTCGATCGCAGCGACAATTGCGCTGGCCATGTCCAGAACATGGATAAGAGAGGTAAAGTTTCTGCCGTCACAGGGGACAATTTCCTTCCCAATACGCAATCTTTCAATCGTGCTCTCCTGAAACGTGTCCTTGCCCACAAAAGTGCCGCCACGTAAAATGCACCATTCCAACTCTGCAAACGGGACGTTCCGTAGCATTTGCTCCATCGCGATCACAGGCGCGCAAAGCCACGCGCGTTCAGGGGATGAATCAAGAGGCATATCTTCAGTAATCCAATCGTCGCTCATATCAGGATAAGCCATCGTGATACTTTGTTGGATGTAGCGTTTAACCCCGACTTCGCGTGACGCATCAAGTAACAATCTAACTCCGTCTGTACGTAGACGCGTATTCGCATCCCAAGCGTTAGGCGCGTTGAAATCACGGGGGATTGATGTTGCGATGTGTATGACTGCGTCGCAACCGTTCAACAAAGATGGCAAATGTCCTTCAATATTTGGCGAAAGCAAATCGCATTCGAAAATTTGAGCATCCTGCGGAAGCAACAATCGTGCTTTTTCGGCTGAACGGGCCAAGGCGCGCACCGTATGCCCGCCTTGCAACAAAAGAGGTATAAGTGCTCGACCTAGAACTCCTGTTGACCCAACAACTGCTACCTGCATTTATATCTCCTTGGTCTCTGCTTCTGATTCAGATCGAATCATCGCTTTCAGGTCGCTAAAGTTTTCAGTCTCGTTTGCGAATGTGAATGTGCCACGCTCTTGCATTTCTCGCCCGGCGCGAAAAACTACGCTCATAGCCGCCATAAAAAGCGAGGGACCGACGCTTACACGCTTTACCCCCATGTGTGAAAGCTCTTCAAGATCAAGTTGAACCCCTCTCAATCCCATCATGACATTTACTGGGCAATCCACGGATCTAACCATGGCAGCAATATCGTCTCTGTTTCTCATGCCGTGTGCAAAAACAACATCAGCTCCCGCTTCCCGATAAGCTTGGAGGCGATGGATGGTGTCTTTAATATCCGCTCGTCCGACGAAGTAATTCTCTGCCCGCGCGGTCAGCGTGAAAGGGAACGGTAGCGCGCGGGCTGCTTTGGCGGCGGCGCGCACACGCTCAACCGCCAGTTCAAAGGCATAAATCGGTTCGGTTTGGCGATTGGTGGAATCTTCGACTGAGCAGCCGACGACGCCAGCCGCAGCCGCAAGGCGGATGGTTTCTGCAACGGTATTGGGGTCATCGCCAAAGCAATTCCCAAGGTCCGCGCTGATAGGCACTTGTGTCGTTATCGCCAAATCATGCAGATGCGTCATCATTTCATCGCGGCTGACAGCGTTATCGCGTTGTCCACGCGAGAATGCGTATCCCGCGCTGGTTGTTGCCAACGCCGAAAATCCTAGATGTTCAAGTAACCGCGCCGATGCAATGTCCCATGGATTGGGAATGATGAAAGCGCCGTCTTGTTCATGGAGCGCCTTAAATAGGTTCGCTTTTTCTACTTGGGTGCGCATGTGATACCTCCATTAACATAACAGCCTTGATGTTTTATTCCTTTGTAACAGCCGTCAAGTTCATTGTTAACAATACGCCAGGCTTTGGTAATTCATTAACGCCTATCACGGTTCTTGCTGGTCTATGATTTTCCATCACTGCAATATATGCTCTATTCATTTCTTCAAAATCTCGCATATCGTTGAGAAATATATTCACGTGTACAACGTGGTTTAAGTCTGATGCCACAGATTCAAGCATTATTCTAAACGATTCGAGCGCTACCAGCGCCGCCAAACCCAGTTGGATGCGGCCATCGGCGAGATGTTTGTCTTCGGGGCGAGGATGGTGCGGGTGGGCGAAGTCGTTGAGACCCTGACCGGCCTGACGCCCAGCCCGTCCACCGTCTCGCGGGTCTTTCACAAACTCGACACCGAGTTCGAAGCCTGGAAGCAACGCCCGCTGGCCGAGCACTACGC
>DAOTXG010000475.1:0-5064 GCA_034435515.1 Anaerolineales bacterium | reverse complement strand
AGCCACACCCCGCCGCCAGGGTCCGTCCTGACCCTTCTGCCAGCGGACGACGCCACGGTGCTCCAGGGTTCACCCGACGCCAACTATGGCTCGGCCATCAGCCTGCTGACCGACAACAGCCCGATCCAACACTTCCTGCTCAAGTTCGTCGTGTCCGGCGTCAATGGCCGCCCCGTCACGAGCGCGAAACTGCGCCTGTACAACGTCAATGCCTCCAGCCGGGGCGGTGACTTTCACCGCGTCGGGGAGAACACCTGGAGCGAGGCGAGTGTGACCTGGAACACTGCGCCAGCGGGGGAGACGACTGTCTTCGCCTCGTTGGGGGCGGTGACGGTCAATAGTTGGTACGAGGTGGATCTGAGCGCCTGGATCAAGGGGGATGGGGTGTATAGCCTGCGGGTGACTTCGTCGTCGAGCGACGGGGCAGACTATGCGTCGAAGGAGTGGGCGGGGGATGTGGCGCCCCGGTTGATCGTCGGCGTGAGCGACCTTGCCCCAGCGCCGACGGCGACGCCGACCGCCACGCCAGGGACGACGCCGACGAAGACGACCACGCCGACGGCGACGCGGACGCCTCAGGCTTCCCCGACCTCCACGCGCACGCCGCTGCCGACCTCCACCCCGAATGGCGCACCGACCCCGACCGCCACGGCGCCGACTCAGACCTGCCAATACTGGGTCGCGCCCCCGCCAGCGGGCAGCGATAGCAATCCCGGCACATTCGAGCGGCCCTGGGCCAGCCTGGCGCACGCCTCCGCCAGCGCGCCGGACAAGGGCTGCATCGTCTGGGTCAAGGACGGCGTTTATACGGGAATGCAGAAATTTGAAAGGCGCTTCACAACTCCGGCCGCGTTCAAAGCCCTTAACCCGTACAAAGTCATCCTGCAAAATAGCGGCGAGGTGGTCAAGGTTTTGGGCGCCCGGAATGTGATCCTGGAGGGATTTGAAATCCGTCATTCCGGCCCGGGCGCGGGCGTCCTGGTGGCGTACGTGTCGCACCGCCAGGGAGTGTGGGCGGAGCACATCACCTTCCGGAACAACATCTTTCACGACTCGTATAACAACGACCTGCTTAAGATTCACGACGGCTCGCGTTTCATCCTGGTCGAGAACAACGTCTTTTACAACCAGGGGCCTGACGAGCAACACATGGACGTGAACAGCGTCACCGACGTCACGGTCCGGGACAACATCTTCTTCAACGACTACGCCGGCAGCGGGCGGAGCGACCCTGGCAACACCAAGGCGTTCATTACGATCAAGGACAGCAACGAAGGCAGCGACGGCCTGTTAGGCAGCAAGCGGGTCGCCGTCCGGCGCAACATTTTCCTGAACTGGCAGGGGGGGTACGGCGAGCCTTTCCTGCAGATCGGCAACGACGGCAAGGCGTATCACGAGGCAGAGGATATTTGGATTGAGAACAATCTGCTGATCGGGAACGCGCCCGACGAAGTGTGCGCCTTGCTGGCTGTGGCTGGCGCCAAGAACGTCACCTTCGTCCACAACACCGTCGTCGGCAATCTGCCGGCGTGGGCCTATGCCTTCCGGATTGACGTCAAAGGCTTGAACCCTCTGAACGAGAATCTCTACTTCTATAACAATCTCTGGTCTGACCCCACGGGCACCATGGGCGCAGGCCCCTCCAGCAGCGCCAATGAATTCTCCAACGGCGATCCGGCCGAGATTCGCAACGTGGTCCTCGACAACAACCTATATTGGAACGGCGGCGCCGCCATTCCACCCGGCGAGGTGGTCAGCCCGCTCGTCCACGATGTGCACCGCGTCGTGGGCGATCCGCTCCTGAATCGCAACCAGGCCGCCGTCGTTCTTCCGCGCTGGAATGGCTCAGCCTTCGTCAGCGGCAATACGTCCATCCGGCAAGAGTTCCTGCGCCTGGTCGAAGCATACGGCAAAATTCCATCGGGTAGCCCTGCCATTGGGGCAGCCAACCCTGCTTTCGGGCCAGCCGACGACATCCTGGGCCGCTCCCGCTCTGCCATGCCTGACCTGGGTGCGTATGAATATTCGCCCAGCACGCTGCCCACGCCGACGCCGGATCCGAATTCGCCGACGCCGACAAAGACGGCCACGCCCGCAGCGACGTGGACGCCCCCGGCCTCCCCGACCTCCACGCGCACGCCGCTGCCGACCTCAACCCCGACTGCCTCGCCGATGGCGAGCCATACCCCGCCGCCGGGGTCCGTCCTGACCCTTCTGCCAGCGGACGACGCCACGGTGCTCCAGGGTTCACCCGACGCCAACTATGGCGCGGCCACCAATCTGCAGGCCGACAACAGCCCGGCCCAACACTTCTTGCTCAAGTTCGTCGTGTCCGGCGTCAATGGCCGCCTCGTCACGAGCGCGAAACTGCGCCTGTACAACGTCAATGCCTCCAGCCAGGGCGGGGACTTTCGCCGGGTCATGGAGAACACCTGGAGCGAGGCGAGCGTGACCTGGAACGCTGCGCCAGCGGGGGAGACGACCGTCTTCGCCTCGTTGGGCGCGGTGAAGGTCAATAACTGGTATGAGGTTGATCTCACTTCCTGGATCAGGGGGGACGGGGTGTATAGCCTGCGGGTGACTTCGTCGTCGAGCAACGGGGCGGACTATGCGTCGAAGGAGCGAGCGGGGGATGTGGCGCCCCGGTTGATCGTCGGCGTGAGCGACCTTGCCCCAGCGCCGACGGCGACGCCGACCGCCACGCCGACGCCGATGCTTCTGGCCTTCCCGACCTCAACTCACACGGCGCTGCCAACCTCCACCCCGACTGGCACGCCGACCCCGACCGCCACTTACCCGGCGCTGCCGACCTCCACCCCAACTCCCGACCCGACCGCGACCAGCGCGTCCATCCCCCTGCTCGTTCCGCCGGACACAGGCTTCAGGAGCCCGGGCGCAAATGCGCCTGCCCCAGGCGGCGACGGCGACGGTTTCCAGGACGATCCCGGCAACGCCTATGCCGACGACGGCTTGTTTGCAGTGGATAAGAACAGCGGCGCAGGCGCAAGCGCATCGTGCGCCAACCCGAAGAAGGACGCGCACTTCTACTACGACTTCGACTTCCATCTCCCAGGCGGCGCGGCGATCACCGGTATCGAGGTCCGGCTCGACGCAAAGGTAGAGGGGGACTCCCATTCACCCAAGATGTGCGTGCAGTTGTCGTGGGACGGCGGCGCGACCTGGACCCAGGCGGAGTCCACGCCGCCGCTGACGACGGCGGAGATGACGTACATCCTGGGCGCCGCGACCGATACGTGGGGCCGCACGTGGAGTGACGCGGACTTCACCGACGCGAACTTCCGCGTGCGCGTGACGAATGTGGCCGACTCCGCTGACTTCTCGCTCGATTGGATCGCGGTGCGCGTGACGTATCACTAAGTTGGTCCCTGAAAGTTCTCTCTACTTTTCGCTCCCGCCGGATTTGCGCGAAGCGTCCGGCGGCCCCTGGCGGCGGATTACAAATCCGCCGCGAGCAGGAAAATAGGGTGAGAACTTTTGGACAGTTACTTAGCCCGCCCTTTAAATAACCTCTCAGACACCCGGCCTCGCCGCCGGGTGTTTTATTTGACAACCTTTCCCCCCTGCGTTACCCTCCTGCCCGGAGGCCTCCATGCCCAAACCTGCCGTGTGGAATAATGACCCCGCTTGCGGCCACGACGTGGACCATCTTTACCAGACTCACTATTGCACTTACATCCGCGTCCCGCGCCTGCTCACCCTGCAAAACGTCCCGCCGACCAATCCCGACAAGTTATTACTCGTCACCGCGTTTCAGTGGTACGAGCTGTGGTTCAAAGTCCTGCGGATAGACCTGCGCACCTGCCTGGCCGACGACGGCTCGACCTACGAGCCGGTGAAACTCCTGCGGCGCGGGGTGGAGTTGTTTCGGCTGTTTGAACTGCACGCCGACCTGGCCGAGACGGTGATGGTGAACGATTTGCGCCTGACGCAGCCGGTGAGCGACGCCGAGGTCCTGGCGGCCTCGACGCAATTTGTCGAACTGGCGGCCCTGGCGCGCGCGCTCACGGCGCTCGAGCGCCGGCGCAGCAGCGGCATGGTGCTGGCCGAGGCCGCCCGCGAATACCGCGCGGCCTTCAAGCCTTTCCGCGCCCGCTTCCAGAAATTTCTCAAAGCCACCCTGCTCTGTCAGCCCGAAGCGCCCACCTACGCCGAGTGGCTGCGCCTGCCCGAGCTGTTCTCGCTGCAAAACGGCGTACGCGCCGCGTGGGCCGAAGCCGGCCAGTCGCCCGGGGCGCTCATGGCGCCGGAGGCGCTCAACGCCGACGAGAACATGTTCATCGTCGTCCACCAGTGTTTCGAAATCTGGTTCAAGGTCATCCTCGACCACGTGGATCGCGCGATCGGCGCGCTCCAGACCGGCAACGCCAACCAGGCCCTGCGCCTGATGCGGCGCATCCTGCGGGTGCAGCGCCTGCTGGTCCCGCAGATTCAAATCCCCGCCACCATGCTGCCCCTCGACTTTCTGCGTTTCCGCGAGCAGAAAAGGGAGCGTGACGGCAAGGTGTATTACACCAACCTCTCGCCCGCCAGCGGCACCGAGAGTTATCAGTTCCGCGAAATTGAAATCGTCTGCGGCTTGCGCGACGACGCGGTCTTCCGCGCTTACTTGAAAGGGACAGAGAAACTCCCCATCCGCCTGCTGACCCCGCGCCAGGCCGAGCGCCTGAACCAACCGACGCTCTTCGAGGCGTTTCAAGAGGTGGTGCGCGCGCGCGGCCTCGAGCGCCTGGACGACCTCTTCACCCCCGCCGACGTGCACAACCCCAACGACGACCTGGCCCAACTGGCCGACGCCTTCGTCGACTTCGACGACTTCTTTCGCTTCTGGCGGCTGGGGCACGTGGCGATGGTGCAGAAGATGATCGGCACCAAATCCGGCACGGGTTTCCTCGGCCCGGAATATCTGATGGAGACGGCCGGCCTGCAAATTCAAGAGAAAAACCGCATTTTCGACGAGCGGCAGGTGCGGCCGCGGTTCTTCGAGGAGTTGTGGGTGGTGCGGACGAGGTTGCGGTCGTATTGAGGTTGAGAGCAAGGGGGTGT
>DAOTXG010000474.1:0-14681 GCA_034435515.1 Anaerolineales bacterium | reverse complement strand
ATGCGATCTTTCATTCCGTCACTTACGAGAGCGTCCTCAAACGGCTGCGGCGGGTCTATCACGCGCAGGTGGCGGCCTGGCTGGTCGAGCGCAGCGGTGAGCGCGTGAACGAGTACGCCGGGTTGATCGGCGAACATTACGAGCGCGCCGGGGAAATGGCCCAGGCGGCCGAGTGGTATGGACGGGCCGGCAAGCAGGCTGGAGAGACTTACGCACCCGAGGCGGCGATCAACTATTATCAGAAGGCACTGGCTCTCGCATCGCCAGATGCTCCAGCAATGTGGCGAACGGCGATGTGCGATGGACTGGGAGAAATGCTGCGCCGGCAAGCGCGTTTCCCGGAAGCGGCGGAGACTTATATCGCCATGCGAGCCGCAGCGGAAGCCGCTGGCGATCCTATCGCCCAGGCGCGGGCGTGGTATGGCCTAGCAGCGGTGCAAGAACGCAGCGGCGATTACCGGCCTGCGCTGGAAAGCGCCGGACGAGTGGAAGCCATTGTTCAGGCTGTACCAGCCTACTCGCCGGAAATTCATACACGCGCACAAATGGAACTGGCCCGCGTGTTGTACACAAAGGGCCTGGTCAATTTTCGGCTGGGCAACGCGGAGGCGGCGCTGGCGTTGGGGGAACGTGCTTTGACCATCAGCATGCAAACCGGCGCCCGTTACCAAATGGCGTTGAGCCTGGACTTATTAGCCTCTGTTCATGATTACATGCTGGGACACCCCGAGCAGGCCGCACACTATTACGAGCAGGCGTTAGGAGTGTTTCGAGAGTTGGGCAACCGCATGGGAATGGGCGCGATGCTCAATAACCTTGGGGAAAACGCCCGACTACGACGAGACTTCAAAACCGCCGTCGTGCGGTATCAAGAGGCGCTGAAAGTGGCGCGCGAAATCGGTGCCCGGGATGGGGAGATCAGTTCGCTCAGCAACCTGGGCGGAGCGCGCGTGGGGCTGGGCGAATATGCCGCCGCCGAAGCCGATCTACGAGAAGCCATCCGAATGGCCGGCGCGAGCGGTTGGGGCTGGCTCTCGGAGACCTATCGTTTTCTGGCCGAGGCCTGCCTGGGGCAGGACAAAGTGGCCGAGGCGCTGGAAGCGGCGCAACACGCGCTCCACCTGGGCCAGGAAACCGAATCCAAGGAGGACATTGGTCGAGCGTGGCGGACGCTGGGGATGGTGAACAGCCGCCAACCCGGAATGCCTGACCTGCCCTCACCGGGTGAGGCTCAGACGCCCGAGGCGGCGGCGTGCTTTGCCGAAAGTTATCGGGTGTTCACCGAAGCCGGGCTGGAAGCCGAGCAGGCGCGGACGCTGCGCGAGTGGGCGCGCCACGAATGGCTGGCCGGCGACCGCGAAACCGGCCAGCGCCGCTGGCAGGAAGCCCGAACGATCTTTGAGCGCCTGGGGATGACAGCAGAAGTGGCCGAGATGGATCGTGTCCAAGGCCTTCAAATGGAAGATGAGACTCAGCCTGGCTTTGTCGAACCATGAGAGCTCACGCCTCCGTTTTACCAATGGCTGAACGGTCGTCCATTAGTAATTGGTCTATTTACTTGTGGCCCCGATGGGTGTATTTTATTAACATAGTGTCCACCCTCCTACGGGGTTACTCGGGGAGAGGGGAAATGACACCTGATCACCTCATAATTCGGAACTACATTTTCTTACGGGAAGCGCCACCGTCCGGGTGAGGACGCCCACTGTGTGATGCTTTCTGTTTAGGCATACTCCGTCATGGAATCGGGGGATTGGTCTACACATAGATTCGTCAGGGCGGTTTCAGTACCTCACGAAATTCGCTCGTAGTAGCGACTTCAGTCGCTTTGGGCGCCTGACGACTGACGCGAAAGCGGTCACTACGTTTTCGTGATCGACTGAGTTTCTAAGGGCATGACAACTATGAAACGGGACAGTGTTAGCCTGCTGATCATTACAGCGATTGCTGCCGTTCTTGTCGTCATCGGCGTCGCTCTAATGGGCTTTAATCGCAGCCCGGCACCGCTCCAACTGACGACGAGCACTATCCCTGCCAGTCAAGTTACTGAAGTTATTACCCCTGCTGGCGCTATCACGTTGGCGGATGACTCAACACCTATCCCCACCAACATAGTTATGGAAACTATTACCCCGGCTTCCCTCCCCACCAATGACGGAACCCCGCCGCATTCGCCGGGAGAACCGACCCAGCGTCCTCTTCGAGTAGAAGCTGCCGGAGAATGGGACGTCGTAGTTCTCGGTCGGATTGATGTATGTTTTCTGTGCCAAC
Source organism: Anaerolineales bacterium (assembly GCA_034435515.1). Lineage (GTDB taxonomy): Bacteria > Chloroflexota > Anaerolineae > Anaerolineales > UBA6663 > DATDRS01. The sequence continues at coordinate 12,410 of DAOTXG010000474.1, read as the reverse complement.
GGGGGTCGCCATCCGTGACCTATACGCAGGTGTTGGCGGGGAAGATTCCAAATGGCCAGACTGAGGGGATGCTTGCCCTTGCAGGAGTGGCCGCGCACCTCCTGCCAGAAGATGGAGTCCCTATTTACGAAAGTCAGCAAGCGGAGATCGTTTTTCTCAAAAGGGTTGTGGCGCCCGACCATGAAGATCAGGTGGTCTACACCGTGGTGGATATAATGAAAGCAACTCCCGAAAACCTGGCTTTATTTCTCGGCCAGTGACGCGAGGCAGAATCTGAAGGCTCAAGGAAGCATCCTGCGTCCTCAACGCTCCCCGAAATTTCGTGGCGAGACTGCGGCGCTTGGATGATTCCTGACGTCTCTGGACACCACTGCCTCCAGAAGCACTGAGAAGTCCGCGCTTTTCTTTCATTAAGGAGGTCAAAGTGAATACCTACGGAGCGCCCAGACGATTGTTATCCCTGGTTCTAGCCCTCGTCTTACTGGCTTCTTCCTTTTCTGTCTCTACTGTGGCTGGTCAGGAGGGGGAGCCGCCGGAGCCAGGAGGGGGGCCGTCTGCCACAATCTATGAAGACTCTGTCACGCCGGCTGACCTGGGGGCGGCTGTCACCGCTTCCATAGAGACGCATGGGACCGAAGGCGGGGTAGACGTTCCGCTTGGCGGTACCAACGAGCCGACGATCGCGGTCAATCCACTGAATGGAAACAACATAGCAGTGGCGTTCAACGTTTCCTTGCGTGTTTCAACCGACAATGGGGCTATGTTCACCGCCCCCACGGCCCCGGCCCTCCCAGTTACCCATAGTCCGTGTGGAGACTCATCGCTGGCCTTTGACAGTCAGGGGCGCCTCTTCTGGACCTACCTGGGCTGCGTACCAGGTCCACTGGCTGACATCTTCATCGCCCAGGTCAACCCTACGACCGGGGCCATTCTCGCCGGATATCCCGTCAACGTGACCGCTTCGCCTGGCGTCAACCTTCCCGCCGCCAGCGGATTCAGTCACGACAAGGAATGGCTAGCAGCCGATCACTTCCCCGGAAGCGCAAGTCCATTCCGAGATCGGCTCTACATAGTTTGGACACAATTTCCTGGTGGCGGAGCAGTCGGGACAAATGTGCGCACGACATTTTCCGCCGACCAAGGCCAAAACTGGTCAGCGCCATTGACCCTATCGGCTGCTGGGGAGGGATTTGTCTGGCCAAGCCATAACGCTGTAGCGCCTAATGGAGATGTGTACGTTACCTACCACTCTCAACCTGGATTTGCGGGCGGCAGTCCCAATGGGACAAGCGGGCAAGTGTTCGTTCTACGGTCCACAGACGGAGGTGCATCCTATCCCCAAAAGACGACCGCCTATACAGCCGGCAATGCTGACATTACATTCAACGTCCAAAATCTAACAAGAACGCTGAACAGAAGCGCCTCGTGGACACAGGGTTCAGCTCAGCCCTGGGTCTTGCCAGATCCGATTATCCAGAACAACGTTTACGTGGTCGCTGCCGATGACCCTACTAACGCCAACCATGGCGCCGGGTTCGACGACATGAACGTCTTTATCGTCCGTTCGACGAACCAGGGTGTAAACTGGAACCCCCCAGCCCAAATCGACGCCGGACCAGCAGGAACCACTCAGTTCTTCCCAACAGCCGCAATTGACGACCGGTCGCAATGTCTTGCCGTCACCTGGTACGATACCCGGGCCGGGGTGACCAATGCGGCTGGAAACTTCCTCCTGGACGTATTCCTTCGCAACAGCTGTGATGGCGGGCTGGCCTTCGGGCCTGAGGTCCGGCTCAACGATGTTCGATTTAACCCTGATCTAGGCGCTCCAGTGCGGTTTGCTGGACCTCCGCCAACAACGCGCATAGGCGAATACAATGGGGTGGCGGTTGTCAATGGGGTTGTGGCCCATGCCGTCTGGACCGGCAATACTCCCACCGGCCAGCAGATTATGTATGATAACGCTGTGGCTGCGGGGGCGGTTGACCTGTACTTCCTGGTTGACCTCTCAGGCAGCTTCACGGATGACTTGCCCAACTTCAAAACTCAAGCCCCGACCATCATCTCTACGTTGAGGACAGCGAACCCCAATACCCGATTTGGCCTCGGAAAATTCGAGGACTATCCTATCACGCCTTTTGGCGATGCCGGTGCCGGCGACAAGGCGTACGAAAGGCTCGTTGATCTGACTTTCGACACAGGCGCTGTATTGAGTACGATCGCTGGGCTTTCTACTCGCTCTGGCGCAGATCTTCCTCAAAGCCAACTCCCCGCTCTCTTCCAGGCAGCCACTGGCGTTGGACAAGACCTTTCGGGAGTTGGTTTCCCTGGCGCTAGCATTCCTCCGGGTCAACAAGCTAATTTTAGAAATGGTGCCATAAAACTCTTCCTGCTCTGGACTGACGCGGCCTTCCACCAACCGGGGGATCCGGGAGCCATACCCTATCCTGGACCCAGTTTTGCTGACACCGTGAATGCAATCCTGGCGCTTGATCCGCCGCAGGTGATCGGCGTATCCTCGGGGACGGATGGCATCCCTGATCTGACGGCGATGGCCACGGCGACGGGCGCTCTTGCTCCAGCGGGCGGAGTAGATTGCAACGATGATGGCGCAACTGATATTCCCGCCGGCGAACCGTTAGTTTGCGGCATCGCTCCTTCAGGAGAAGGCATTGGTGAGGCGATCACCGCCTTGGTCGTAGCGGCGACAACCGCCGATCTGTCGCTCACCAAGAGTGACGATCCAGACCCGGTGACCACAGCGCAGAACCTGACCTACGCCTTAACCGTTACCAATAACGGGCCGGCTGATGCCACGGGCGTGACCCTGACCGACAATCTACCGGCGGGGGCGGCCTTCGTGTCGGCGACTCCCAGTCAGGGAAGTTGCGTCGAGGCAAGCGGTACAGTCGCTTGTGATCTTGGTGATCTCGCCAGCGGGGCCAGTGCGACGATCACCATTGTCGTCACTCCCACGACAGGCGGAGCGATCACCAACACGGCCAGTGTCGCCGGGAACGAGACTGATCCCGACGACACGAACAACCATGCCAGCACAGACACAACCGTCTGGCTGGTAGTGCCTATTGACATTAAGCCCGGCAGCTTCCCCAACTCTATCAATCTAAACACCAGGGGTACAATCCCCGTGGCTATCCTCTCCGCTGCCGATTTCGACGCCCCCAACAAGGTGGATAAAACTTCACTCACTTTTGGTAGAACAGGAGACGAGCGGAGTCTTGCCTTCTGTACTAAGGGCACTGAGGACGTTAACCGTGATGGGCACCTGGATCAGGTCTGCCACTTTTACACCCGAGTGACGGGCTTCCAGCCAGGGGATATCACAGGTGTTCTAAAGGGACAGACGGTGGAGGGTGTCATTATCATTGGAACTGACTCGGTTCGGATCGTGCGTTAGTTTTGCTGACAGCAATGAGGAGATAGGCTAGAGGACAGGCCATGTGGCCTGTCCTCTGTTCGTGTTGTGATTTCACCTTCCGAAGTCGCCAAATTCGTTCAGTGCGCTCGGTGCGAGGCTGGCCTTCATGCTCCTTCAGCGCCTCGCTGAGGCCGCTTCGCGCGGCAACCCAACCAACAGCGCGATGGGCGCGAGGGCCAGCAAGGCCATCGCCCAGGCCAGTCCGGCCCACTCGGCCACCGCCCCGAGGACGAGGGGGAAACTCGTGGCGATGAGTCCGCCGAGCGAGGTGATGGCGATGACCGTCCCCGACTTGCCCGGCATCGAGGAGTAAGCGCGGCCCTGCAGGACTTGATACCAGCCGGAGCGCAGCGGGCCGAGCACGGCCAGCAAGATGAACTTCGGCCACACGCCGGGGACGAGCAGGAAGGCGGCGTACACGACCAGCACGACGAGCGAGGAGAAGCGGATGAGCCGCAAACCGTCCACCTTTTCGAGCAGAGGGATGAGGAGTACGTCACCCACGACCCCGGCGAGCGTGAGGACCGACACGGCGATGCTCGCTAACGCCGGGCTGACGCGGACGACGTCGGTGAAGTAAAGCGCGCAGAAGTTGAAGAACACGTCGAGCATCAGGTCGGCGAGCTCGAGCAGGACGAGCCAGCGGAGGATGCCCGAAGTACGAACGATTTGCGGCAGTGCGCGCAGGCTGGCGAAGACGCTCTGCGCGGGCGGCTCGTCGGCCTCGGCCGCCCGCCCGCCGTTGAATTTTTGTCCCCAGAAGACGAAGCCGACGAGGCCCGCGAGGAGCGCGAGGCCCAGATAGAGACCGCGCCAGCCGAAGTTGATCGCCAGCGCCCCGGCGACGAGCGCCGGCCCGGCGAACTGCCCCACCGCGCCCAGCACCGTCCAGCGCGCCATCGTCTGGTCGTGACGGCCCGGGTTGAGGTCCATGAGCGTCGCCTGGGAGAGCGAGACGTAGGCGGTGCTGGCCGGGTACGACAGGCAGAACCCCACCGCCAGGGCGGGAAAGGTATAACCGGCGGCGACGAGGATCATCGCCAGCGCCGTCGCCAGCGCGCCGCCCACGATGAGCGCCTTGCGCTTCCAGGCGTCGCCGAGCAAACCGATCACCGGGTCGAGCACGTTGCCGACCAGGCGCGGCAGGGTGAGCAGCAGGCCGATCTGCACGTAGTTCAGCGACAGGTCGTCGCGGATGAGCGGCAGCGCCGCGCTCTCGACGCCGTAGATCAGCTCGTCGAGCAGTTCGACCGAATAGAGAGTCAGGATGAACAGCATCGGCCCGCGCAGAAGGCGGGCAACCCGTGAAGTATTCACTTGAGGGGAAGGAAGTGTAGACACGAAACCACCTCTTGTCTCAGTGACGCCCGGCATCCTGGGGGCGCCGGATGTCTCAAGCCGGAAAGACGACAACAGCCTGAGGCAAGTGGTGGAGGGGATTTGTCTGTTGGTCCGCGCGGGTTGGCGCCGCGCGCGGGAAAGACGGAGGCGAATTAACGGGGTGGATGGAAGATTTCGTTCATCATGTGTTGATTATAGCACAGAGCAACAAAAAACCGGCCCGCGTTTCCGCGAGCCGGTTCATCCTCCCTCTGCGCCGAGGAGGGAGGCGCGGTAAGCGTCGGCGTCTCCTACGGCGACGCCTTCGGCATGTGCACGACGATAGCCTGAGCCGTCGGCACGCCGCCGGTCACGTCACGCCGCGAGATGATGGTCACACGCTGCCCCTCTACATCGCCGTCGTACCCGATGGGCAGAATCTTCGTATATTCGGTGAGGGCGAAGGTATAACCCTCGCCATTCTTGGCCATAATAGTAATGCTCACGTCCTCCATATAGTCCGTGACCTCCCCGACCCGATGGACCTTCTCCGGCTTGCCGGGGACGACGTGGACGAAGAGCGCCGTCCAGGTGTTGGCCCCCGTCTGGATGGCCTGTACCAGCACATTTGCGCCGACTTTCACGTCCGCCAACAACGCATTCGCCAGCGTCGGGACTTTGATCCGGGCGGCGACTGGAACGGCGAACGGGAGCGATTCATCGCTGTTCTTCAGTTTCAAAGTCAGGCTGTCGCCGCCGACGGCCTCCACGACGCCGTGATAGACCTTTTTCTTGCCGCCGGCCTGACCCTGCTCGATTCCCTGTCCGGCCCGCTCCGCGGCTTTTTCGGTCGCCTTGGCGCCGGGGTTCTTCTCCGGCTTGCCCACCCCCTGGTTGTTGCCGTTCCCGTCGCCATTGCCGCTGCTGTTGCTCTGTTCGCTGGCCTGCTCCGTGGCCTGCTCGACGGCCTGCTCCGTCGCCTTCTCGACCGCCTTCGCGGTGGCCTTCGCGCCGGGCGTCTGCTGCGGATCGCTCACGCTCGCGCCGCTGGGGCTGGCCCAAACACTCGCGGCGGCAAAGAGCAGGCTGAGCACTAAGGTGGTTGCTAAAATCGCTTGAAACTTTTTCATCCTTCGTCTCCTGTCAGGGGGCGTCTAAAATAACTTCCTGGTTTCAGACCCTGAGGGTCTCAGAGACGCTTAGGGTCTGGACTGCGGTTCATAGGTCACCGTTAATTCAAAAGTCGTCTCGTTCCCCTCGGCGTCGCTTGCCACCATTTGGACCAGGTTCGGGCCTTCGTCGAGCGGGACGGTCACCATGAAGGCGCCGTCCGGCCCGGCGATGACGATCTCGTCGTTAAAGGTGAGCACCGCGTCAGGCGTAGTCTGCCCGATGATTTCAACCTGCGGCGCATTCACCACGGCGTCATCTGACGGCGCAAGGATGATAACCTGCGGCTTGCCCGGTACCACAATCGCCTCCCCGGCCGGGGGTGACGCCGCCGGGACAGGCGTCGGCCCGCCACAAGCGGCGAGGCCGAAGCCCAGTGTGAAGGCGAGAAGACCTAAGTACTGCTTCATCCAAACGCTCTCGGCTCCTATTGGCTTACAGGCGGCGGAACCTGCGACGCACTTCTGCCCCCTACGCTGCGCTTCGGGGGTCTGCGAAAGTGCGTCGCACGTGGCTTTTGCGCTTCAGAGCCTACCTGAGCCATGCTGTCAAATGGCTTACAAACTTAACCGCAGTTTACCCAATAGAGGATACGACTACCACTGGTTCGTTAGTCCCCCGGTTCCTTAGTCCTAACCTGCTTAAAACAATAAGCCCCGGCTGCACGAGCCGGGGCCGGGGTTGCGGTGAATTATGCTGTCTGCTGTTTTTTGCTCAGGTCCACCACATTCGCCGCCTGCGGACCTTTGGGCGTGTCTTCGATGGAAAACTCCACCCGCTGGCCCTCCTCCAGGTTGCGGTAGCCCTCGCCCTCGATAGCGGAATAGTGGACGAAGACGTCCTTCTCCCCGCCATCGGGGCTGATGAAACCGTAACCCTTGACACGGCTAAACCACTTAACTGTACCAGTCATGCGAGCGCTCATATCCGGGATTTCCTCCATTCGACCGATAAAATAAAAATGAGGCCACAATGTTGTTCCCCGCCCGCCTGCCCTACAAAAAACGCCAGACCGGGATCGGCTGGCGATTTAGTGACGGTTGGGCGGAAACTTACACATACGGTAGAACGCAGACCTCAATTGAATCGCAGAATACCATGTTTTCTAAGGAGCGTCAACTAGAAGCGCGCCGTTGTAAACAAATTGCAAGGTGCGGAGGCTGTTGGCAGCCTCCGCCATGCGCCCAACTCTCACCTCTTCTTCCACCGAGGTCACTACCCCCTGACCTTTGTACTCCGTCCGCGGCGGAAAGACGTGCAGGATCACGGCATACCATAGAAAATTCAGTCCCCGTTCGGGGGGAAGGTGACGACCTCCTGGCCGGCCAGTTTCTCCTGGATCTTGGCGATGACCATCTCAAAGTGCGCGGGCCGATTGACAAAGTCGAGGTCGTCGGCGGGGAGGGTGAGGACCGGGCACAGGTCGAACGAGGCCAGCCAGTCGTCATACAGCGCGTTGAGCAGGTCGAGGTAGCCAGCCGTGATGCCGGCTTCGATGTCGCGGCCGCGCCCGCGGATGCGCGCCAACAGCGTCGGGGTCGAGGCTTTGAGGTAAAGCAGCAGGTCCGGCGCAGGCAGCTGCCCGGCGACGAGGTTGAACACGCGGCGATAGGCGTTCAAATCGCGCTCGTTCAGATTGCCCAGGTGGTGCAGGGCGCGGGCAAAGATGTAATAATCTTCGTAGATACTCCGGTCGCAGATGGCGCTCTGGGGCGAGCGGGCCAGCGCCAGATGTTGCTCGGCCCGATGCCCGAGAAAGAAGATTTGCAGGTGAAATGACCAGGCTCGCATGTCGGCGTAGAAGTCGGCGAGATAGGGGTTGTCGCCCACCGACTCGAACGCGGACCGATAACCCAGGCGCGCTCCGACACGCTCGGTAAGCGAGGTCTTCCCGGCCCCGATGTTCCCGGCGACGACGAGGAAGCGTTTGGTCATGAGACGTTGAGCCTCTTGGGCAGCCAGCCGCGCCTACGGGAGGCCGAGGTCGGCGGCCGAGATGGCGCAGCGAAAACCGGTCGTATTGTCACGCGCATCCGAGACATTCGCGGAACGCGCGGCGGCGCGCACCCGCGCTGGCGGGTCGAACCACGAACCGCCCCGGAGGACGTAGGCCGGGCCGCCCTCGGCGGTGGGCGGCGGGCCGGCGGCGTAACCGCGCGGGTCGTAGCGGTCACTCACCCACTCTCGCACGTTGCCGGACATATCCAGCAGGCCGTAGGGGCTGGCGCCGGCCGGAAAAGAGCCGACGTTGCCGCTGCGTGCAAAAGCGTCGTCGTAGTTGGCGTCGTGCTTTTCCCGGGGGCAGCGCCGGTCGCAAAAGTTCAGCCGCGCGCCGTCGAAGGCTTTCCCCCACGGATAAAGGCGCCCGGCGTCGCCTCGCGCGGCTTTCTCCCATTCGGTCTCGGTGGGCAAGCGGCGGCCTGCCCACTTGCAGTAGGCTTTGGCGTCGTTCCAACTCACCTGCACGACCGGGCGGCGCGGCAGAGCCGGGGCCGCCCCCTGCCCCTCGGGAAGTTTCCAGTTGGCGCTCTTGACGAACTGGGGGTCCGGCGCAAAGACGAGACCACCGGCGCGGGCGTACTCCCCCGCGCAGCAACCGAGCTCGGCGTCGGTCTGGTAATTGGTCGCATTCACAAAATCCTGGAACTGCGCCACGCTCACCTCGGTGCGGTCAATCCAGAAGGCGTCAAGATGGACCGTCTGCTGCGGCTTTTCGTCCGGTTGGGCCTCCGGGTCGTCGTCCGCCGAACCGAGGCGGAAGCTCCCCGCCGGGACATACACCAGTTCCATCGCGTCCTGCGCCGCGACAATCAACGTCGGGACCGGCGTGGGCGAGGTCAAGCCCAACGGCGTGGCCGTCGGCGGCAGAGCGCCTGGCGTGGACGCCGGTTGGGTGGACTGCCCGGACGTGGGCGCAACGGGCTGGGAAGCGACGACCGGCGAGGGCGTCCCCTGTGCCGCAGGCGCGGCCAGGAACAATTGGCCCAGGAACACGCCGGCCAGGGCTGCCGCCGCGCCCACCAATCCCAGCACCAGCCAACGTCTTTGAGCCGGTGATTGCGTCGCCAACGGTGCCGGCGGCGCTAAAGGCTCGGTCAGGAGGGGCGTGATCGCCTCTGGCGGGGACGCCGGCGTCGCGTCAACCGGCGTGGGCGGAGGCAGGGGGAGGGTCAAGTCAAAAACGTCGGGCGTTTCAATGGCGCGGGCAAAATTCTCGGCGAATTCGCGCACGGTCGCGTAGCGGTCGGCTGGCTTTTTGGCCAACGCCCGCGCGAAGACGGCGTCGAAAGCCCTGGGCAGGGCCAGGCCGAAACCGGTCACGCTGGGGACGGGGTCGTTGATGTGCTTCATGATGATGCCCATCATGTTCTCGGCTTCGAATAGCGCGCGCCGTGTGAGCATCTCGTACATGACGACCCCCAGCGAGTAAATGTCGGAGCGGTGATCCACCGGTTGGATGCGACCTTGCTCGGGACTCATGTAAAGCGGCGTGCCCAGGCCGAGGCCGCCCTGCGTCAAGCCAGCGGTATTCATCGTCTTGGCCAGCCCAAAGTCGGCCAGGAACGGGTTGCCCTGACTGTCCAGTAGAATGTTCGAGGGTTTGATATCCCGGTGGATGATCCCCTGGCTGTGCGCATAATCCAGCGCTTTGCCGACCTCGGCCAAATAGCGCAGGACCGTCGGCGGCGGAATCGGGCCGGATTGAATCAGATCATGCAGCGTGCCTCCACTCAGGTAGCGGGTGACGAGGTACAACACCCCTTCGTCATCCCCGAAATCAATCAAGGGGAGGATGTGCGGATGTTCGAGCGCGGCAATCACCCGCGCTTCCTGGCGGAAACGGGCCACCAACACCGGATCGTCGGCGAGTACGGGCAGCAGGATTTTGATGGCGACTTTCCGGTCCGTGCTGGCCTGCACGGCCCGATACACCTCGCCCATGCCGCCCGAACCGATTTTCTCGGTGATGCGGTACCCCCCCAGCGATCGTCCGCTCCAGATACCTGCCATGGGGCCGATGCTCAGGGAACAGCCGAGGCCGAGACGGCGCAGCGGAAGCCGGTGACATTGTTCCGGACGTTGGGCGCGAGGGCCAGGCGGGCGCCCGCGCGGACGCGGTCGGGTGTGTCAATCCACGAGCCGCCGCGCGCCACGCGCTGGGTCCCCGACTCCACGCCGGGCGGATTGGCCGTGGGGAAACGATAATACCCCCGGAAGTCGTAAAAGTCGTTCACCCACTCCCAGACGTTCCCGGACATATCCAGCGCGTCGTACGGACTCGCGCCCGCTGGAAAGACGCTGACATTGGCCGCGCGCGCGAAGGTGTCGTCGTAATCGCCGTTGCGCCACGGCGCGCTGCAGCGTTTGTCGCAGAAGTTCAGCCGCAGCCCGTCAAACTGGTCGCCCCACGGATAGATCCAGCCTTCCGTCCCGCGCGCGGCTTTATCCCATTCGGCCTCGGTGGGCAGGCGGCGGCCAGCCCATTCGCAGTAGGCCCGGGCGTCGTTCCAGCTCACCTGCACCACTGGCTGCCGCCCGGTGGCCGGAGGCGCGCCGCCGCCTTGCGGCAATTTCCAAGACGCGCTCCTCACGCTCACCGCGTCAGGCGAATAGACCACCCCGCCTCCCTCCTGTTCCGCCTCAGTCACATACCCGGTTTGGTTCACGAATTCCTGGAATTGCGCCACCGTGACTTCGGTGCGGTCTATCCAGAAGGCGTCCAGATAGATGGTCTGCTGCGGTTTCTCGTCTTCCTGCGCCTCCGGATCGTCGTCGGACGAGCCGAGCAGGAACTCGCCGGCCGGGATATAGACAATCGTCATCGCATCTTTGTCCCAGACCAGGCGCTTTTCGGCTGGCTCGGTAGGTGTGGGCGGCGGCGCGGTGGCCGTGTCCGTCGGGGGGGGCGCAGGCGAAGCGGTGGGCGCCGCCGGCTGAGTCGCCGCGGCGAGCGTTTCCACTGCGGTCGGTGTGGGGTCGGGTTGCTGGCCCCTGCCCGGACCCATTCCCAAGAAGACCCCAAAGCCCAGGAACGCCGTCAGGATGGCCCCGGCCGCCCCAGCCAGCAGCCAGCGCCAGGGGGCCGCTCGCGCTTTCGTCGCCGAGGGGCTTTCCACCGGCGCTTTGCCGGCGGAAGGCTGCGGGCGCGGCCGGGGAACGGCGACTGGGGTTACCGATTGGCCGATCGCGCGCGCCAGGGCCGCGGCGAAATCGCGCCCGGTCGCATAGCGCTCGGCCGGTTTCTTGGCCAGCGCGCGGGTCAGGACCGGGTCCAGCATCCCGGCGAGCTCAGGGCGGCGTTTCGCCAGGTTGGGCACCGGCTCGTGAATCTGCATCATGACGACCTGCACGACGCTGTCGGCGTTATACGGGACTTCGCCGGTGAGCATCTCGTAGAGCATAATGCCTAACGAATAAATGTCGCTGCGCTTTTCCGCCGGCTGGCCGCTGCACTGTTCCGGGCTCATGTAGTGCGGCGTGCCGATCATCCCCAGCCCGGTGCGGGTGAGGGTGCTGGTCGTCACCAGTTTGGCCAGGCCGAAGTCGGCGACAAACGGATTGCTCTGCGTGTCCAACAGGACGTTCTTCGGTTTGATGTCCCGGTGCACCACGCCCTGGCTGTGCGCATAATCAATCGCGTCTGCGATGTCGGCCAGGTAGCGCAGCGCCGCCTCCGGGGCCAGCGGTCCTCCTTTGCGGATCAAATCGTGCAGCGTGCCGCCGTTGAGATAGCGCGTCACCAGGTACAGCGTGCCCTGTTCCTCGCCGAAGTCGATGACGGGCAGGATGTGCGGATGCTCCAGCGCGGCGATGATCCGGGCCTCCTGCCGGAAGCGGGCGACGAATTCGGGATCCTCGGCCAGCAGGGGAGAAATGATCTTAATGGCGACGACGCGGTCCACACTCGCTTGCAGCGCCTTGTAGACCTCGGCCATGTTCCCTTTGCTCACTGGCTCGGTAATGCGATAGCCGCCTAATTCGCGGCCCACGTAGTCTTTCGACATTAGTCAGTCCAGCCTCGTCGGTTTCCTCGAAGGGAGGCTATTGTAGTTCGTTCTGGCAATAAAACGCAATGCCGCGTCTGTGTTCTCTCTATGGAAAATCGGTGATCGGCAGGCTCAGGCCGGTCTTGAGCCAATACCACCCCAACGCCGCCAGTTCCCGGCTTTCCCTGACGAAGCGCTCGACCAGCGTCATCGGCCCGGTCGTCGCCTGCGCCGGAGAGGGATAAGCCGCGACGCCGGTTTGCGCGAATAACAGCGCCGCCCGATACAGGTGAAAACCATCGCTGACCAGGATAGCCTTTCGCCAGCCGTGGGCGCGCATGAGCGCCGCCGTGTACAGCGCGTTTTCCTCGGTGCTGTGCGATTGTTCTTCGAGGACGAGCGCCGCCGCCGGAACGCCGAGCGCCTCGGCCAGTCCGCAGGCCGCGGCCGCTTCGGTGGGTGGATTCGGCCCCAACCCGCCGCTGCAGATGACG
>DAOTXG010000473.1:0-13263 GCA_034435515.1 Anaerolineales bacterium | reverse complement strand
GGTAAAGACCTGGCGCAGGCGCGCAGAGCGCGGCTCAGGCGTCGTCTGTTCCCTGGCGGGGATTTGTGACTGGAATTCTCCCCAACCTTGCCGGGTAAACAACCGGTTCAGCTCCTCCACTTCCTTCAGCGAGGTTTGCAGTTGCTCGACCAGCCGGAGGTTTTCCAGGCTCAGGGCGAGCTGCGTGGCCGTGTCCTGGAGGAGCGTGATCTCGTCCACCGTCCAGCGGCGCGACTGGCCGCACTCGTGTAGACCGAAGACGCCGGTCAATTCGCCGCGGACCAGGAGCGGGACGGCGGCGAACGCCGTGACCTGCAGGCCAGGGAAGGCCAGGAGGCTTTTATCGGCCGCGATTTCAGTCGTGATCGCAACCCGCCGCGTGACGACCTCCAGCGCCTCTGGCAGGGGGAGGCGGCCCGACCCCAGCGGCGACGCTCCCGCCCGTGTAAATTCCCGCGCCAGATTGAGGTCGCCCGTCTCTGACCGGAGCCAGACGAACGCACGGGCGGCATTCAGGGTCTGGCCGATTTCGCTCACCGCCGTTTGCAGGGCGGCTTCGCGGCTGGGCGCGGCGCGGAGGCTGGCGGCGATCCAGTTCGTCAGCGCCTGCTGGTTAGCGCGCCGTCTGGCCTCTTCCAGCAAGCTGCGGTTCTCCAGCGCAATGGCAATCTGGTCGGCGGCGGCCTGCAGCACGCGCAGCTCGTCCTCGGTGTACTGCGTGGGCCGGCGGCCGCCGACCTGCAATGCGCCGGCCAATTGTCCGGCGGCAATCAGCCGGATCGCCGCGATGGAGCGGATGTTTTCCTTGAGGTAGGTTTCCCGGCTGGCCGGGTCGAGGCGCGGGTCGTCCGTTATGTCTCCGACGACGAACGGGGTGATCTGCGCCATCATAATCTGTACGCCTGGCGCTTCCTCGATGGAGAGGCGCAGCGGCCGCGGCGGCGTCTCTCGCCCAGCCCGGTTGAGGGAGCCGAGCAGGTGGATGGCCTGCGCTTTCCCGTTGGCCATATCAAAGCTGAACAGCGAGGCAAACTCGGCCTGGGCGGGCAGGGCGTGTTGCACGACCACGCGCAGCATCTCCAGCGGCGTCGTGGCGCGTGAGATGCCGCGGGTGATCTCGTACAGCTGCGACGATTCGCGCAGGGTGTCCTGGGTCTGCTTCAGCAGCCGGAGGTTGGCGAGCGTCGTCGCCGCCTGGTCGGCGGCGGTTTGCAAGAGCCGGACGTCACGCGGGTCCCAGCGGCGCGGCTCGGGATGTGTAATTTGAATCAACCCGTGGAGTTTGCCAGACACGATCAGGGGTAGTCCCAGCAGCGCGCGGACGCCAAACTCGCCGTAGGTCTCGCGGCTGACGTCATCCAGATACGGCCCGGCGTTGATGTCCGGGATCACCAGCGGCTGGTCGAGCGGGCTGATATTCAGGAAAGGCAGCCGGTCGCCCGGGATGTGCGCGCCGACGAGCGTGCTGCGGCCCGAACGCAGGTCGCGGTGCGCGGCAATCGTCACCTGGCGGATAAGCCGCCCCGTGGCGGGAATTTGCGACAGTTGCGACCGGCCGGCCGCGGCCCTCTGAAGAGGATCTTCGACCTTCGGCTGCGCTTCGCTCCGCTCAGGCGGCGGGGCGTGGTCAAAGGTCAAAATCGCCGCCGACGCGCCAGGTGGAGCCAGGTGCTCGGCCAACGCATCCAGGATGGCCTGAATGTCCTCCACGCGAGAGATCGCCCGGCTGAATTTTTCCAGGCCGCTCGATTCGCGCAGGTTGCGGTTGGTCTCGTGGAATAACTGGGCGTTGCGGAGCGCGGTGGCGAGTTGGTCGGCCATGCCTTGTAAGACGGCGGCGCTGCTCTCGTCGAACGCGGCCGGCTCGGTGCTCTGCACGTCGAGCGCGCCCAGCACCTGACCGCCCGCGACGAGGGGGAGGGCAATTTCCGAGCGGGTGCCGGGCAGCAGCGGGTTGTTAAACCTCACGGCCTCCTGGCCCACGTCCAGCGCGATGCGCGGCTGCCGGGTGACGGTGACGGCGCCGACCATGCTTTGCCCGCCTACGACGAGTTTGTGACCCTGCGCTTTGAGCAATCTCCCGGCTTCGCCCGTGGCTTCCGCCAGCACAGCCTCCCGGCCGCTTTCGTCAATGAGGAACACGGCGGCATAGTAGAACCCAAACCGTTCGGTAATCAAGTTCACCGTCTGCCGCACGAGTTCGTCCGGATCGAGCACTGAGGAAGCGGCGCGGCCCACGTCGGCGCTGGCCTGCAACTGCGCCGTGCGCTGGGCGACTTCTGCCTGCAAACTGGTGAAGGCCGCCCGGAGACGGTCGGTCAAGGCGTTGAAAGACGCGGCCAGAGTGATCAATTCCACCGGGCCGCTCAATTCCACGCGCGGGCGCGAAAGCGGGTCGCCCTCGGCGATAGCGATGGCGGCGGCGGTCACCGCGTTGATCGGACGGCTAACGATGCGGGCTACGGCCACGGCGAGCAGGACGACGGACCCGGCCAACATCAGCCCAAACAGCGTCATCAGTTGAAGAACGCGTGGGGAGGCGAGCGCTTCGGTCAGGAGGAGCACGCTTATAGCGACCGAAACCGAGACCGTCGCAATGGCGATGAAAACGGCCGCCAATTGCGTTGTCAAGCTGAACCACTGGCCGCGCAGGTGCGCCCACCAGAAGCGCGAGGCCAGGACAATCACGAATAGAGCCAGCAGACCGACGACCAGCCAGAAGCCGCTCCGCGCGGTGTGCCACGGCTCCAGGCGGCCGGCCGGTGCGAGCCACAGGTCAGCCGCCAGCGTCCCGGCAGCCGTGAAGAGAGCGAGGCCGATAAAGAGCGCCAGCCTCCGCGCTTGGCCGCTCAATCCGGCGGAGAGCGGCAGAGCCGCGGCCAGCAGGAAGCCCATTGGCCAATAATCGGCGGTGAGAAGCGGAGGCGCGACGGCGGCGAGGGCCAGCGCGGTTATCTGCAGGCCCAGGCCGAGCCGCCGGGGTAGCGCTTGTAGCGACCGCTTCGCGCGATGGGGCGTCTGAGCCGGGCGGCCGCTCCGCGTCAGCCATTCGCCGATCCAGTGCGCCAGCGCGACGCCCAGCGCCAGGCCGGCCAGCCAGAGGAAGGCCAGGTGCCGGGTTTGTAGATAGGCGACGCCCAGGACAACCAGGACGCCGAGACCGCAGAGTGTGACGGCGAGGTTGAGGACGAGCGAGTCGCGCTGGTGTGACGCACTGGCGTGCGTCACTACAAACGGCTCTCGGCCGGGAGAGAGGGCGGTCCCCTGACGAGGCTCTTCGACGCTCATGCCTGATGCCCTCCATTCTCGCCGCGCCCGTCCCCTGAAGGCTGCGAAGCGCTTCGAGCGTTTGCGTCCCGCTCCACCCCCTGAAGGAGATCTTCGACGGGAGCACCGACGGGCTGGGCCGGGGCGGGAGGTGTGACCTCGATGGCAACCTGCGGCACGTTGAGCGCGCGTCCCAGTTCACGAGCCGCCGTTTCCAGGATGGACGCGACCGTTTGTGAGCTGCGCAGTTGGCGAGTGATCAGGTTGATGCGCGCCTCGCGCTGCGCGCGGCGCTGCGCCTCGGCGAGGAGGCGGACGTTCTGAATGCCGACGCCGACGTTGGCGGCAATTGTCGTCAGCAGGCGGACGTCCGAGTCGGTGAACAGGCCCTCGCGCGTGAGGCTCTGCACGCTGATCACGCCGATGACTTCTTCGCCCACGAGAATGGGCACGCCCAGGAACGAGCGCGGCGCTTCGCCCACGATAATTGCGCCCAGTTCGGCGGCCCGCTCGCGCGCGTTGGAGTTGAGCAGCAGCGGCTGACGGGTCTGGATGACGATGGAGGTCAACCCCCGGCCCAGCGGCACGGGCGCGAATTGGATTGGCTGGTTGCCCTCCATGAAATAGGGGACTTCAATCAGGTTGCTCTGCTTGTCGTACAGAGCGATGAAACCGTTGCGGACGCCGAAGGTTTTCAGAATGTGGTCGCCGACCTGGGTGACGAGACTGGGCAGGTCTTGCTGGGCCGCCACGATCTGACTGATGGTGTTAATGATGGACAATTCGGTAAGCCGCCGCTGGGTGTCTTCGAACAGCCGGACGTTGTCCAGTGTCAGGGCCAGCCGCTCGGCCAGGTTTTCGAGGAGGGCCGTGTTGTCATCCGTCCACGAGCGCGCCGGGTCGGCATCCTCCAACGTGATCGTCCCGATCACTTCGCCGCGCAGGCGGATGGGATGCGAGATGGCGTTGCCCCCTGAAGGCCGCGAAGCGCTGCGACGCTCTTCGGTCTCCCCGGCCAGGGGCAGTTCGACGCCGGGCTGGGCGTCTTCGGCCGCCAGTTCCCCGAAAGGCGCCCGCTCGGCGTCTGCGATAACCTTCTCCCACGCTTCGCCAGTCAGACGGCGGGTCAATTCCCGCAGTTCCTGAACGGCGTTTTCCGAGCGCTCGAACAACAACCGGTTTTCCTGGGCCAGCGCCTTCTGCTGTTCGGCGGCGCGCTGCGCCTGTTCCAGCAGCTGCCGGTTCTCCTCGGTCAACCTGACTTGCTGCTGGAACGAGCGGGCGTTTTCGATGGCGATGGCGATCTGGTCGGCCAGCAGGGCGAGCAGGGCCACGTCTTCTTCGGTGAAGGCGGCGGCCTGCGTGCTCTGTACGTCCAGCGCGCCAATGACGCGGTCTTGCACTTTCAGCGGCAGGGCCATTTCGGAGCGGGTCAGCGGGAGGTCGGGGTTGTCAAAATACACGGCATCCTGGCCGACATCGAGCGCGATGCGCGGCTGGCCCGTCCCGGTGGCGTAGCCGACGATGCCCACCTGGCCGACCCTGAGTTTGTGGCCGCGCGCCAGCATCCGCTGGCCGCCCTCGCTGTTGGCGGCCTGCAGCACGGCGTATTGCCCGGTCCCCTGAAGGGGTGCTTCGCGATCGACGTCGTCGAGGAGGAAGATGCCGGCGTGATAAAAACCGAAACGTTCGCTGATGAGGCGGGTCACTTGCGGCAGGAGTTCGCTCAACTCCAGCATCGAAGCCGCGGCGCGGGCCACTTCGGCGCTCGTCTCCAACTGGGCGGCGCGGCGGCGCATGCGCTCGGAGGCTTCCACCACTTCGGCCGTGCGCTCGACCACGCGCTGTTCGAGGCTGATGAGCGTCTGGCGCAGTTGAGCGGTCATGGCGTTGAAGGTGGCGGCCAACGCGCCGATCTCGTCCCTGGATTCCACGGCCGCCTGCGCGCTCAGGTCCCCAGCCGTGATTTGGGCGGCGACTGCCGTGAGGCGAAGGATGGGGCCGGTGAGCGCCCGTCCCGCCACGAAAGCGGCCAGGACGGCCGCCAGGAGCGCGCCCAGGCCCACGAGCAGCGTCGTCCGGGCAACCCAATTGACCGGGGCCAACGCCTGGGCGGCCGAGCGGCTGACGAGCAGTTTCCAGTCCAAATCGGCGACGAGGGCGCTCCGGGTCGGATCTAGCGTCGTCACCGGCGCCCGGCTGACCAGGCGTACTTCGCCTTCGTAAGTGATTTGGGAGTGGCCGGCGGGGAGGTCGCTCAGCAGGGCCGCAACCTGAGGGTCCAGAGTCCCGAGGCGGCCTTCGGACTCGACGAACTGACCGCCGGGGAAGAGCAGATCAATATCCGCCTCTGACCCGGCCGGCGCCGAAGCGAGCACTTCGATCAGCGCCTCCAGGTTGTAATCGGCGCGCAGGATGCCGACCAGTTCCCGGCTTTCACGGCTGTACAGCGGCACGGCGATGACGCTGATGAGGGAGCTGCCGCCTGGATCAATCTCCGGCTGGCCGATATATACGGCGCCTTGCCCGTTGGCGTAGGCTGCCTGCCACCACGCTGCGCCAGCGTGGTAGTAGTTCCACGGCCGCCGGGTGGCGGCGATGGTCAGGCCGCGTTGGTCGGTCGCCAGGACGGCCACGTTCTCCGAGAAGTTTTCACGGAACTTGTGCAATTCAGAGGCCAGGGCATTGCCGAGCACCGATTGGACGAGCATATCGGCGTCGACCGCGGCCCGCCAATGCTGATTGAGGCGGTTGAGTTCACTCGGGCTGACGCGCACGCGGTTGGCGGCGCTGGCCGCTTCGGCCTGGGCCTGCACAGTCTCGTTCAAGCCGAATGAGCGGAGCAGGTTGATTTCGGTCGTCAGCTGGCCGCCGATAGCCCGCGCCTGTGACTGGGCGATGGTCTGCAAAGCCGCGCCAGCCTCCTCGGTGAGGCGGGCGCGCGTCAACCGGTCGTTGATAAACGTCACCGCTCCAATCGTGGCGACCGTTACGACGAGAAAGGCGAGGCTCAGTTTCGCGCGGAGAGAGAGTGTGTCGGACCGGCGGATTAGGAAGTAGCCGTAACTCAGCAGTGCGGCCGCCAGGATGATCGGCAGAGCCGTCTGGAGTAGGCCGGGAGCGGGCAAGCGAGTCAGGGCGCGCTGCGCGTCGTCGAAGATCCCCGCCAGGGGGAAGAAATCCAGCAGCCAGGCCACCACACCCGCGATCACGCCGGTCGCAATCGCCAGCCGGGCTTGCGCTGGGGGCAGCGTCTGGGGGGCCAGCACGGCCACCAGCAGCGCGACGCTCAACCCCAGGAGCAGGCCCAGGCCGGAGACGATGAGCGAGGGGACGACGAACACAACTTCGCCGACGGCGAACAACAGCCAGACGCCCAGTTCCGCCCGTCCACGCCGGATCAGCCAGGCGCTGACCACGGCCGTGAGCAGCAGAGCAGTCGTGTTGACCAGAAGCACGCCGACCTGCCAGCTCAGGGACCGGGTTAGAACGTAGAGGTAGACCAGATCGCCCAGGGCCGCGGCCCCGGCGGCAATCACTGCGCTCCAAAAGGCAATGACGGCTGTCGAGCGTGGGGCGTGGGGCGTGGAGGGGGGCGTTGGCGCGAAGCGTGTCCGCATCTCTCTAACTCTAAACTCTAACTCCGGCCCAGGCGCACGACGGCGCGGGTGCTGCCCGTCGCGTGGCGTAGTTCTTCAGCCGCGATGCCCAAGATGTTCTGCATGGTCACGGCCGATTGAAGCCGGGCGGTGATAGCGGCCAGGGTCTGTTCCCGCTGCGCCCGCCGGCGGGTTTCTTCCAGCGCCAACTGCGTTTGCTCCAGGAGGCGCAAGTTCTGGATGGCGACGGAAGTCAGGTCGGCCAGCGCTTGCAACGGGCGGATTTCCTCATCGCCAAACTCGTGCGGCTCAGCCGTCCCAACCAGGAAAGCGCCAATGAGGCTGCCGCCGGCGACGAGCGGGATGCCCGCCAGGGCCTGAACACCCTGGAGGCGGAACATCGCGCGGCTGAGGTCGTCCGTCTCCGGCGCGTCAAGCGAGGGAAGCCGGATCACCTCGTCCGGGCGGAGGAGGCGGATGAGCGGCAGCTGCTCGATAGAGAACGAATGCGCCGCTGGCGCGTCGAAGATCCCCGTCAGGGGGCCGTAGCGCGCGCCGCTGTCTTTGCTCCAGACGGCCACCGTTCTCAACTGACTCACCTGCTGATTCGCGTCGAGCTCGACAAAGGCGACGGTGAAGCGCGCATAATGCGGCGCCAGGGCGTGGAGGAAGACGGCGCGCAGGATGCCCTGCAGGTCGCGCGCGGCGGTGATGTCGCGGCTGGCCTCGTACAGACGGGCCGTCTGGGCCAGGGTGTTGCGCGTGGCCTCAAACAGGCGGGCGTTTTCCAGCGCCAGCGCCATGCGTTCGGCGATAGCCTGTGAGATCGCCCGGTCTTCCTCCGACCACTCGCCGCCCGGACGTTTCACTTGCAGGGCGCCAAGATGCAGACCGCCGACGTTGAGGGGGATGTGCAGCGCGGCGGGATCGTCTCTGGCCTCGGCCGGCGCAGTCAGCGGCCGCACTTCGACGCCGTCGTAAGAGAAGGCTGCGTTTCGACCACGCTCCACGTCTCCGGCAAACCGCAGCGACTGGCGCGCCTCGGCCTGCAGCGAGCGGAGTTCTTCCAGGTTGCGGCGCGTCGCCTCAAACAGCCGGGCATTTTCAATCGCCACGCCGAGTTGGTCGGCCAGGATTTGCAGGACTTTGACGTCCTCCGGCCCAAAGGCGTTGACGACGACGGATTGCACGTCGAGCGCGCCGATGACCTCGCCGTGCACAGCCAGGGGCAGCGCCATTTCCGAGTGCGTCTCCGGCAGGTCGGGATTCTGGAAGTGGACGGCATCCGCGCCGACATCCAGCGCGACGCGCGGCTGGCCTGTTCCCGTGACGTACCCGACGATGCCCTGCTGTCCCACGCGCAGGCGGTGGCCGCGCGCCAACATGCGCTGTCCGCCGGGGCTGTTGGCCGCCTGGAGCACCGCCCATTCCCGGTTGTCGTCCAGGAGGAAAATCCCGGCGTGGTAGAAGCCGAAGCGTTCGCTGATGAGGCCGACGGTGGTCTTGAGCAGTTCCGGCAGGTCGTGCAGGGTGTTGGCGACGCGGGCGACCTCGGCGCTGACGGCGAGTTGTGCCGCGCGGCGCTGAGTCTCGTTCAACAGGCGTACATTTTCCAGCGCCGTCGCCGCCTGCGTCGCCAGCAACTGGATTGCCCGCTCGTCCTCGACAGTGAATGGACTTCCGCCTCGAAGATCCCCTTCAGGCAGGGGCTGCAGTCGGGCGGCGGTGATGACGCCGACGACGGCGCCCTGCCAGAGCATAGGCGCGGCCAGGGTCATGGCCTCACCGTCCTGCCCGTTTCGCGCGACCTCTCCCGTCTCGAAAGCGCGGCGCGCCGCCAGCGCCGCCTCGCGCGCTTGCGCATCGAAGATCCTCGTCAGCGGCTGGCCGGTCGTCGTACTCACTTCGACTTTCAACTCCAATTCGTCTGATCCGGTCGGTCGAAGATCCCCGTACGGGGGCAACCAGACGCCGACGCGCGCCGCTGACGCCCCGCCCCGTCGCAGATCCCCGTCAGGGGGCAGGGTTGCCTCGGCCTCCACCAGTCTGGCGGCGTTCTGTGCGATCAGTTGAAGCACACTCGACTCGTCCACCTGCGGGCCGGTCATCTCGAGCGCCGCTTCCGACAGGATCGTCATCTGGCGGGCGCGGGTTTGTTCGGCGGTGTACTGCGCGGCGGTGCCGATGGCGACGGCGACCTGGTCGGCGAGGGTTTGCAGCACGCTCACGTCGGGTTCCGAGAAAGCCTCGCGCTGCTCGGCCTGCACGTCGAGCACGCCGAGCAAGTGTTCGCCGACGATCAGCGGCAGGGCGATCTCCGAGCGAGTGGCGGGGAGCACGTCGCTCCGGAGATAGGTTGGGTCCGTTTCGACGTCGGGGACGACGCGCGCGACGCGGTTGGCGGCCGCGTAGCCGACAATCGAGGGCGCGCCGATGCGCGCAGCGAGGCGCAGGTTGCGTTCCTTGAGTTGGCGGCCTGCCTCGCCGGTCGCCTCCCGCAAAACGGCGTGCTGGCCTTCCTCGTCCATCAGGAAAATGGAGGCGTGGTAGTAGCCGAAGCGGTCGCGGATCAGGTCGAGCGTCGTGGCGAACAGTTCGTCCAGATTGAGAATCGAGGAGGCCGCGCGGCCGACTTCGGCGGCGACCTGCAGGCGGTCGTAAGCCCGGCTGATCTCCGTCCGCACCGATTGGCGGAGGCTGAGCAAGAACACCGCGCCGAGGACGAAAATCACGACGCTGGCGCCGACCAGGATGCCCTGAACCGTGCGGACCGTCGTGAATGACTGGTTGGTGGCCGCGAGGAACTCTTGCTCCTCGACCTGGTACAACGCGTCGAGCTGGCTCTCGGCCAGGCCGAAACTGCGCCGCAGCTCGAAGATCACCGTCGAGAGGTCGGCGCCGAGGCGGGCCTTTTTCGCCGCTTCCATCTGGTCGTCGAACGTCTGCAGGCTGAGTTGGAGTTGGTCGAGCGTCGGCGCATATTCGTCGGGTTCCGGGGCCGCAATGGTTTGCACAGCCTTCAAGCGCGCAGCGACGGCGGCGCGCTGGGCGTCAATCGCGGCGTAGTTGGGCAGGTCCTGGCTCAATTCGGCGGCGGTCTGCGCGTCGAGCCGGAAAACCTCAGCGCGCAGAGCGGAGATGGCCGGCAATTCGGCGGCCGAACGCGCGGAAGCGCGCACGGCGCTGCTGACGCTGACGAAGTTGGCAATGATGAGGATGATCGCGCCCAGCGTCAGATTGATCATCACCAGCGCCAGGAGGCTGAGGCTGTAGGGAATTTGTTGCAGACCCCCGCCGGGGCGGTCGGAGACCGGGCCGCGCCGCGCGCGCGGCGCGTCGAAGCCCTCCGTGGCGGTCAGGGGGCGGGTCGAGGCAGACATCGTCATGCTTCCTGTTCTTCCTGTCGAAGATCCCCGTCAGGGGAAGGTTGCGCGTTGGTGGGCGTCGCCCCGACGGGCGGTTCCACCTGCAGCTGCACCACCACCTGAGTAGCCCCCAGGGCTTTGCCCAATTCGCGGATGCCGCTTTGGACGATGGTCGTCGGGTTGAGGCTGGCGCGCATTTGGTCGGAGATCTGGTTGATGAGCTGCTCGCGGCGGCTGCGGCGCTGCGTTTCTTCAAAGAGAGCCGCACTTTCGAGCGCCACGGCCAACTGCGCGGCCGCCGCGTCGAGCACCGCCTGCTCTTCGAGGCCCAATTCGTCGGGCGAGCGCCCGTGCAGTTCCAGCGTCCCGACCACTTCGCCGCGCAGGCGCAAGGGCACTTCCAGTGGTCGACGCCCTGGCGGCGTGGCAGCGGCATCCCCATGCCGCGCGCTTTGCAGTTCATACACGATCTCCCGTGAGCCGCTCTGCAATAGCGTGCGCAGACTCGCGCCCGCGACTTGCTGGTAGCGCCGCTGCGCCTCGGCCAGGCTGGTCTCCGTGCGCTGAAACAGCTCCGCGTTTTCGATGGCAATGCTGAGCAGGTCGGCCAGCGTCTGCAACACCTGCACCGCACTCGCCTCGAAGGCGTTGGGCGTGGTGCTCTGCACATCCAGCACGCCGAGCAGCCGCCGGTCAGGCCCCACCAGCAACGGGATGGCTAACTCGGAGCGCGTGTTGGGCAAGAGAGGATTCTTGAAGTGGAAGGGATCGTCTTCGGTGTCGAGGGCGACGCGCGGGTAGCGGTTGGCCGTGACCCAGCCGACCAGCGACCTCGAGCCGACGGCTAGTTTGTGGCCGCTGGCTTTGAGCTGCGCCCCGATCTCGCCGGTCGACTCGCGCAGGACGGCGAACGTGTTGGTCTTGTCCATCAGAAAGATGGAGGCGTGGTAAAAGCCGAAGCGCTCGCGGATGAGCTGCAGGGCCAGGCGCAGCAGTTCGTCCAGGTTGCGCACCGAGGCGATTGCCCGGCCGATGTCGGCGGCCGCCTGCAATTCGCTCGTGCGCTCGGCGACGCGCTGCTCCAGGTTCAGCAGCGTCTCCTGCTGCCGCGCGGTCATGGCGTTGAAGGCCGAGGCCAGCGCGCCGATTTCGTCGTCGCTATCCACCCGGGCCCGCACAGCAAAGTTGCCAGAGGCAATCTGGCTGGCGATGGTGGTGAGGCGAGCGAGCGGGTTGGATAGCCAGCGAGCCGCGCCGACGGCGGCGCCCACGACTACGACGGCAATGAACAGCGCCAGCAGGATCGCGACGCGGGTTTGCGCTTCAATCGGCGCCAGGTGTTCCTCGCTGGTTTGTTCATAGACAATCCACCAGGGCTGGGTGGTCATGGCGGCGACGGCCGCTGTCGCGTGTTCCAGGTCCGGGCCGCTGGCGCCCGGCGCCGCGGGGTGAAAGACGCCGGACGGATAGGGCTGCGTGCGGGCCATCTCCCCTGACGCTTCGACGAGCGCGCGCTTCAAATCGGGCAGATTGGTCGAGAGTGCTTCGATGGGCCGCACGGGCAGACGCCAGGCCGCTTGCAGTTCGGCGATGCGGTCGAGGGATAAGGGCGTGACCGAGCGAAAGACCAAATCCGGGCCTTCGCCATCGCCCAGGCGGACGTGGTTTTCGTCCACGAGGATGGCGCTCGAACGCTCGCCGACCAGGCCGCTGCTTTGCGCAATCAATTGTTGCAGGATCGCGGCGTCGTAGCGCGCCACCAGCACGCCGGCGGGCTGCTGGTTGGGGCCGACGATCTGCGCCGAGAAAGAGAGCAGCGCGCCCGCTTTGGGGTCCTGCGGCTCAAATTCGACCGGGGAAGCGAAGGGCGCGCCAGTTTGGAAGGGCTGCCGGAAATAGTCGCGTCCCGACACATCCCGGCCAATGTTCCCTGGAGAGGCCGCCGTATCCAACACGACCTGTCCGTTCTGGTCCACGAGCATATAGGAGGGGGCGCAGCAGCGGGTCTGCGCGCCGGTCGTCGTATCGCTGGCCTTGCGCTCTGCAGAGCGGTTCAGGGATTGCAGATATTGGATGACGTCGCTCTGAAGCTGTGCTCCGCGATCGGCGCGCCCGCGAGCGTCTGGCGGCAATAACAGATATTCGCCGAGCGCCGGGAACTGCGCCGCCGTGCTGATCGTGTCCAGGTTGTCGTCGACGAAATCGTCGAGGCGGTTGGCGGTTGCGGCGGCCGCGGCGCTGAGCGAACGGTTGGCGGCGTCCAGCAGCGAGGCGTGCGTGAGTCGGTTGTTCAGCAAGGCCAGCAGGCTGAGCGGGATCAGCGCGACGGCGAGAAAGGCCAGGATCAGTTTGTAGCGCAGGCTGAACGTTTGAAAATCCCGGAGCAGAAAATAGGCGCAGACGACGATAACCGCCCCGATAGTCAGCGAGATCAGCGTGAGGACAGCCGCCGGCGGGACCGGGCGTGGCAGCGGCATCCCCATGCCGCGCGCGCCCAAGCCATCCAGCAGGATCGTCAAGACGCCGCTGCCGATGCCGGCCAGCACGGCGCGGCGGATTTCAGCTGGCGGCCGCCCCATCGCCGTCGCCGCTATGACGCTGACGCCGATCACCCCCACGCCAGTTACAAGCCCCAGGCGGGCGATGAGCAACGTGCTGAGCGGGATGTTCACCCACAGTCCCCCGAGGAGGAGCCAGGCAGCCAGGCGGGGGCGTCCACGGCGGCTCAGCCACAAGCCGAGAAGGCAGACGAGGGTGTAAGCGTACCAGACCCCGATGGCAATCAATCCAGGCCGGCTTTGCCAGATTTGATTCTGGGCGCCGAGGAGGGTCAAGAATGTATTGCCGACCAGCCCGAGCACCGTCAGGGCCAGAGCCACCCGGAACACGCGGCGGGCCTCGTCTCCCCAACTCGCCTCTCCCCGAGGGGGAGCTGCGGTCGAAAAGGGAGCGGAGGGCGAAGGAGGGGTCGAGGTTGTCGTCATGACTGCTCGGTTCGTAGTGACACACGCCGGTCCGTCTGGGTTTCCCTC
>DAOTXG010000472.1:0-5501 GCA_034435515.1 Anaerolineales bacterium | reverse complement strand
GCGCACCTGGAGCGAAGCGGAATCACTGCGCCTTAGAGGAGCGGACTATCTCGTCATTGGCCTGTCGGCGCTCGTCCTCGTTGTTTTCATCTTGCTCCGCAACTTCACCTCCTATGGCCCCTACTGGTTCCCGGCCAGCTGGTTTGAGTGACAGGGCTTTTCCAAAACCCATTGACTCAAACCACCTTTTGGCTGTAGGAGCGGCGCGAAGCGGGTACCCGCGATGGCGGCCTGTGCCACCCGGTCATGTCGCGGCTACAAGCCGCTCCTACGACTTTGGAGAAGCCCTGGTTTGAGTGAAGACCCACGTAGAAAGTTGAGTGGTTTCGGCTATAATGCATGAGGAAAACAACAGTGTCTTCCCGCCGCCGTGAAGAATATGAGGTTCAACTTGCGGATGAGGACGTTCTTAAAGTTAGATTCGACCGTATCCTGAAAAAGGTCATTGATTTCTCTGTGCAATACCTGGCTTGGATTGAGGGTATATGGCGTCCAGTTGTGCGAATTGATACGGCACATGGGAAGGCGCACATTGACACCACGCATCCCGACGGCACTAAAACGACAAAGGGCTTGCCGATGCAGGATTACAATGAAGCGCTCACTTGGTCGCTTGAGCACCTCAAGCGCAGGTGGCAGTTCTACCGGCAACGTTACGAAAGGTAGATGAAATGACAAAGAATGAGATGGTCAAACGAAATTTTGAGTACACCCAACTTTTTACTCAGGAACTCCTGGAGAACGAAGCCCTCGCCCGCAGAATTCCCAGGGGCGCAACGGTTTATTTCCTCCCCGACAGCGACCCGGAACTGGCTGCCGCCAACCGCAAACTGGCGCAGCGCGCAAAACGACAGGGGAAAAAAGTTGTGCTGGTGCGAATTGAGCTGGTGCCCAAGACGACTTACGTGCCCCGCCTGACCGTGCAGCGCATAGGGGCTTAACGCGATTGCCGAATCTCCAAGCGCGCCCGGAGGCGCGCTTTTTATTTTGACTCTTCCAATAGGTCACGCTTGCAGCGTGATGGCTTGCACGGCCGGACGTTGTCACGCTTTTACGCCGTGGGAGCGGGTTGCACCCGCGATGGCGGCCTGAGCCGCCCGGGTAAGTCGCGGCTACAAGCCGCTCCCACGACTCCGCTACAGCCCTGACGAGGACTTTACTTCCCTGGAGTCAGCGCTCGGCGGCAAAGGTATAATAGACCATCATCCGTGTAATCCGTTGCGAAGCATCCGTTGACTCCATGAAGTACTACGAAATCCTCGACCTCCCCCCGGACGCCACGCCGGAGCAGATCAAAGACGCCTACCGCATCCTCGTCCAGCTCCACCACCCCGACCGGCTGCAGCAAGCCGCGCCCAAAGTGCGCGAGTACGCCGAGGAGCGGCTGAAGAAGATCAACGAGGCCTACACGGTGCTCAGCGACCCAGACAAGCGGGCGCGCTACGACGCCACCCACCGGAAGGCCGCCCGGCGCGCCGAGGCGACGGCGTATTACGACGACGTCGTGGAGGAGGATTGGGTTACGCCCACCTACCCGCGCCGGACCGCGCGGCAGGCGCGCCACACGACGCCAGAGCAGGAAGCCTACCGCGCCTGGATGCACGAGCAGAAAGAGCGCGAGGCCGAGGCCCGCGCCGCCGAGTACGCGCAGCGCCGGGCGCGGGAGGCCGAACGCGAGCGCCGCGAGGCCGAAGAGCGCGCCCGCCGCGCCGCCGCCGAAGCCTACCCCCGCGTGCGGTGGCAAGGCGATGAGTTGGTGCTCACTTTCGCCCCCGGCGTGTGGACGACGCTCATCCGCATCCCGGCCGGGGGATTTGTCATGGGCAGCGACCCGGCGCGCGACTCCCTGGCGCTCAAGCACGAACTTCCCCAGCACCGCGTCTACGTCTCCGAGTTCTACATCGGCAAATACCCGGTGACCAACGCGCAGTATCAGGCCTTCATCACGGCGGCGCGTTATCAGTCGTCGGCCGGCGGGGGATGGCAGACGCCGCCGGGCAAAGAGAATCACCCGGCGGTGAACGTGACGTGGGACGACGCGGTGGCCTTCTGTAAGTGGCTGAGCGGCGTGACCGGACAGGCGTTCCGCCTGCCGACCGAGGCTGAATGGGAGAAGGCCGCGCGCGGCCCTGCAACCGGCTCAGGAGTCGGCCATCTTTATCCGTGGGGGGACGAGTGGGACGCGGCGAAACTCAACGGGGACGGCGGGCGCGGGGACACGACCCCGGTGGGGCAGTACTCGCCCGGCGGCGACAGCCCGTATGGCCTGGTGGACATGAGCGGGAACGTGTGGGAGTGGTGCCACGACTGGTTCTCGCACAAGGACTACGAGCGCCGCTCGCGCGCGGTCGCCCGCGACCCGCAGGGGCCGGCCAGCGGCGAGGGGTGCGTGGTCCGCGGCGGCGCATTTGACTCCTCCCCCCGGCAGACCCGCTGCGCCCATCGCAACTGGCATTACCCCTATACGGCTCGGAAAGACGTGGGATTTCGGATCGTACTGATACAAAACTGATATAAACGCCCCCAACCCCTTGCGCGCCCCTCGAAAAGTGCTAAATTAGTTCTGGGGCAAGACCGGATAGTGATTGAGCCTGATTTACATCATGGTGAACCGTGCATTCGCGGCACGCGCATTCCCGTGTCTGTGATCCTCGGCAGCCTGGCGGATAACATGACCTACGCCGAAATCCAGCAGGCTTACCCCCAGCTACAGACTGAGGACATCCGCGTAGCGCTCGCTTACGCTGCCGAGAGAAGCGCCCGCGGGGGCCGGGCAGCGGATAAGGTAGCCGCTTCGCGTAACGGATGATGCCCCCAGTTCCCCGAGTTCCCTCAGTTCCCATCAGTTCTTTCCTTCGGTTGAGTATCGCTCAAAGTGCAGACGGAACGCCTCTACGCCGCTCGCTGCCACTCAATCAGCGCGGCGGCCACCCAGGTGGGTTTGGGCTGACGGTACAACTCCGAGGCGTCGCTGTGCGTCAAATCTAAAATGCGCCCGCGCATCGGCCCGCGCAAATAACGGAAGACCTGCCCCGCGTCGCGCGCGTCGCTCTTGGCGCGCACACAGTGCTGGTTGTAACCCCAGTAATCGCCGCGCGCCAGCCGGTCAATCCCCTCCTCAATCGAGCGCCGGGCCAGTTCCAGCCCGCCCTCGTCTGGGTGGCGCGACTGCTCCGGCGGGTCGCCATAGCCCAGGCCGTGATGGAAGGGGTCGGCGGTGGACACGACGACGGCGCCTTCGGCCAGGCGCGCCAGCGCCTCCATCCCCGGCAGTCTTTCAGGCTGGCCGCCGGCCAGGTAGGGATAACGCTCAATCACCTCCGGGCCGGCGATCCCGCGCCGTTTGGTTTCCGCAGCCCAGAAATGTCGGAAACTGGTCAGCACGTGGTCGCCGCGCCACTCCTCCCGCCCCGGCAGGCCCGGCCCCTGAATGCCCCACAGGTGCGGCCACTGCGCCGGGTCTTCGCCCTGGGCGACGCGGATGCGGGCCTCTTCCATCTCGTCGGTGAAGGCGTGCAGGACGCTGACGACGACGACGCGGTCGGCGCCGCTGTCCAGGCAGGCGTGCACCGCCGCCGCAATCTGGTGGCCGCAATCCGCCACCCCCGCGTGCGGGAAGACGACAACGCCGCCCGCTGCCAGCGTGGGCGCCAGGTTCCACTGCCGCGCCCGGTCGAGCAGTTCCAGCGTGCCCCGCTCCCCCAGCGCCTCGTGCTCGGCGTGATAGAGTTTGTGAATCTCCTGCCGCAGTTGTTCCAGGTCGCGTTTCATAACTTGCTCCTTCGGGTGGGTTTTCTCAAGTATAACCCTAAGTTTGTCAGCAGTTGCACTGCTGACAGCGGCCTGGCCGCAGAGCAACTGCGGCAGAACGGGGTTGCCTGACAACGTTTGCGTGCACACCTTGCAGGATGTGGGTTGCCGATTTTTGATTTTTTAGTGTATAATCAGCACTCAGAAATCGCAAATCAACAATCTCTTTGCGCCTATAGCTCAGTGGATTAGAGCGTTTGGTTGCGGACCAAAAGGCCGGGGGTTCGAGTCCCTCTAGGCGCACTGGCAAGGCCGTTTGTCGGAAGGTTCAGGACAAGCGGCCTTTTTTATTGCGGAATGCGGATTGCGGAGAACATTTCCGAAATCCGCATTCCGAAGTCTCGGAGTTGTACTCCGAAATTTCCTGCGTTATAATTGCCTCATGGTCGAAAGACGCTTCTATCTTGAGCAACTGGCCACTGCCGTGAAGCGTTCGCCTGTGACGGCCCTGCTTGGCCCCAGGCAGTGCGGCAAAACCACCCTGGCGCGCCGATTTGCTCAGGACAGAACGGCTACGTATTTCGATTTGGAGTCGCTGCCTGATGTGCGGCGCCTGGAAAACCCAGAACTGGTGCTGGGCCCTCTGGAAGGGCTGGTGGTCCTCGACGAGATCCAGGCGATGCCGGGGCTGTTCAATGTGCTGCGCACGCTGGCAGACCGGCCCGAAAACCGCGCCTCTTTTCTCATTCTCGGCAGCGCGTCCCCGGCCCTGGTCAGGAATGTCTCCGAAACGCTCGCCGGCCGCGTCGAGTTCGTGGAACTCGCCGGCTTTGACCTGGTCGAGACCGGCACCCAGGACTGGAAAAGATTCTGGCTGCGGGGCGGCTTCCCCCGAGCCTTTTTAGCCGAGTCAGACGAAGACAGTTTAGCCTGGCGCGAGGGATTCATTCGCACCTTCCTGGAACGGGATATTCCCCAATTAGGCATCGCCATTCCCGCCACGGCCATGCGCCGCTTCTGGATGATGCTGGCTCACTATCACGGGCAAACCTGGAATGCCTCGGAACTCGCTCGCTCGATGGGCGTCTCGGATAAGACGGTGCGCTCGTATCTGGATATTCTCACCGGAACCTTTATGCTCCGGCAGCTGCAGCCCTGGCACGAGAACATCGGAAAACGACAGGTGAAGGCACCCAAGGTGTACTTCCGGGATTCGGGGCTGCTGCACAGTTTGCTTGGCTTGACCGATGAGCGCAGTCTCCTGGGGCACCCCAAAGTGGGCGCGTCGTGGGAGGGCTTTGCCCTGGAACAGGTCTGGCGGGCGGTGCGTCCGGCCGCCGCCTATTTTTGGGCGACCCACAGCGGGGCGGAAGTTGATCTCTTTTTCCTTCAGCAGGGGCGCCGCCTGGGTGTCGAGGTCAAGTTCAACGAAGCGCCTAAAACTACCCCGTCCATGCGCGCAGCCCTGGAAGACCTGCGACTGGACCATCTGTGGGTCGTCTACCCCGGGCAGCACCTCTACCCTGTTCACGAGAAGATTACCGTCTGGCCTCTGCAGCGGGTGAGCGAACTCGGGTGATTGCGCCTCCTTACGATTAACGTGCGACGCACTTCCACAGTGCGTCGCACGTTGCACAGAGAAAAGTGCGCCGCGCGTTACCGAGATTTTCGACGATTTTGAAAAGACCGAAGTGTGCGTCCGCAGGCAAGCGGCCAGCCCCTGGAAAAATAGAACAAATTTTCGGGGGGGG
>DAOTXG010000471.1:0-4757 GCA_034435515.1 Anaerolineales bacterium | reverse complement strand
TGCCGCCGAGGCCGCCGAAGGCCTGCGCGCCTTGCGCACGAACTGGCGTAACTATCTCGCGCCCGCTGCGTTTTCGCTGCTCGGCAAGGCGCTGCTCATCTGCATCCTGTTCCTCACCTTCCTCGCTTTCAAGCAGCCTTTCTCACCTGGCACGCTTATTGCAGGCTTCAGCATCGGCTTCCTATTCCTCGTCGTCTCGCCGACGCCCTCGGGCCTCGGCGTCGTCGAGGGTGTGATGACCCTCGCCCTGCGGTCGCTCGGCATCCCGCTCGAAGCCGCCACCGTCATCACACTCGCCTATCGCGGCCTGACCTTCTGGCTGCCGCTCGCCTACGGCTTTGCGGCCCTGCGTCTCTTTGAACAGCGCTGACCCGGCAGCCCAACCGAAAGTTGTCTTGAGCACTTCTGCCCGGTTAGAATTTCGCCAACGCTGGCGAGACTTTCAAGATGTCGGAGACACCCATGCGCTCGGTTGAAAAAAGACTCGTTGCGTTAGTTGTTCTGGGACTCATTCCGCTGGCCGCGCTGCCGGCGGCTTTCGTCCGTCCCGCTAGAGCCACAGGCCCGGCTGCGCCTGCGCCTCAGATGGTCACGGCGACGACCTCCATCTATCTGCCGCTCATCGCCAAGCCCAGCCGGGCGGATTTGAGCATCAGCAAAACTGACGGGTTGACGAACACGCTGACCGGGTCGGTCCTCACCTATACCATCGTCGTCGCCAACCACGGCCCGGATGACATGGCCGGCGCGGTCGTGACCGACGTGTTCCCGTCCACGATCACCGGCGTCAACTGGGCGTGCGGGGCGGACAGCGGCGCGGCCTGCGGCTCGCTCAGCGGGAGCGGGGACATCAGCGTAACCGTTGATCTGCCCATCAGCGGCACAGCCACGTTCACCGCCAGCGGCACATTCGGCGGCGCGGCGGTCAACACCGCCTACGTCACTGCGCCTCCGGGAGCGGTTGAGACCAACCCAGGCAACAACAGCGCCGCCGACGCCACCCGCCCTCAGACCGATTTGAGCCTGACCCTCACCGACGGGCAAGATGTCGTCGAGGCGGGCAGCCACATTACCTATACCCTCATCATCACCAACTACGGGCCTGAAAACGTAATGGGCGCCGTCGTGACCGATGTTTTCCCCTCCAATCTGAGCGACGTGACCTGGACATGCAGCGGCGCCGGAGGGGCCAACTGTGGCGTGTCCAGCGGCAGCGGCAACATCAACGTAACATTGCCGACCATGATCGCTGGAAGCACCGTCACGTTCAAGGCCAGCGGCACGCTCAACGGCGACACGACCAACACGGCCTACGTGACCCTGCCCGCCGGAATAGACGACCGGGACTTGAGCAACAACAGCGCCACTGATATCACGCTGCTGCCCCGCGCTGACTTAAGCATCAGCAAAACTGACGGGCTGACGAACGCGCTGACCGGATCGGTCATCACCTATACCATCGTCGCCGCCAACCACGGCCCGGATGACGTGACCGGGGCGGTCGTGACCGATGAGTTCCCCTCCACCATCACTGGCGTCAACTGGACGTGCACTGCGGCCAGTGGCGCGGTCTGCGGCTCGCCTAGCGGGAGCGGGAATATCAACGCGACCATCACCCTGTCCGCCAACAGTAGCGTGACGTTCACCGCCGCCGGCACGTTCAATGACACAACCGTCAACATGGCTCAGGTCGCCGCGCCTCCAGGCGTGATTGACTCTGATCTGAACAACAACAGCGCCAGCGACGCGACAACCGTGCCGCCCATCTCCCCTCCGCCGCCATCGGCCGGGTGGCTGGCGTACGTGAACTATTACCGGGCCGTCGCCCACCTGCCGCCCGTGACTGAGAACCCGGCGTGGAGCGATGGTGCTTATATGCACGCCTGCTACATGGTCAAAAACGATTACTTTGGCCACGACGAGCCGGGCGGAAGCAGCGCACCATGCTTTAGCCCGGAGGGCGTGCAGGCAGCCGGGAACAGCAACCTGATGCTCACCACTGATATCAATTACACCGACTTCCAGGCTATTGATCTGTGGATGCGAGGTCCATTCCACGGCATCGGCCTCCTCGACCCACAGTTGCTGCAGGTGGGCTTCGGCAGTTTCCGCGAGGCTGCGACAGGTCCCGGCCCAGTGGACTGGCAAATGGGGGCCGTGCTGGATATTCTCCGTGGCCTGACCACTTCCGTCCCGGCCAACGTCTCCTTCCCCGTCATGTGGCCCGGCGCCGAGGCGACCAGCTACATCCGCGCGTACACCGGCTTTGAGTTTCCTAATCCTTTGACGAGCAGGGGTTGCGAAGCATATCAAAGTCAGCCGTCTACGGGCATGCCCATCTACCTGCAAGTCGGCGCAGGCAATTTGACGCCCGTCGTCACCTACACCCTCATCACTAACCGCAGCGGCTCGCCGCTCGAACACTGCTGGTTCGACGAGTCCACTTACACGCATCCCGACTCGTCT
The DNA here is from genome assembly GCA_034435515.1 of Anaerolineales bacterium. GTDB lineage: Bacteria > Chloroflexota > Anaerolineae > Anaerolineales > UBA6663 > DATDRS01. The sequence continues at coordinate 2,291 of DAOTXG010000471.1, read as the reverse complement.
CAACAATCTGTAGCGCGCAGTGTGCTCGGAGCGCGCGATGCCATCATCCTGATCCCGCGTTACCCGCTCGATCTGGGCGAGCGCTACACCGTTACGGTCACTGTCAGCGGGCAGACGTATACCTGGTCGTTCGACGTCTCTAATTCGGCGATGTTCTTGCCCAGGGAGCCAGAGGCGCTGGTGGTCGTGCGCTGAGATCCCCATCCCCATCTCCCCCTTCTCGCTTTTCGCGCCGTATACTGCGCGCGGGCACAAGTTGCGCTTTTGGAGCGTGCTATTGATCAGGCGGCAGTCCCAAAGGGATGCTGCGCGATGGCACTGCCGCCGCCCCGCAGTGCAACTGCGAGGCGAACAAAAAGCGCAGTTTATGCCCGCGGGAAGTATAGGAGCGGCGGGAAGCGAGCGCCGGCGATGAGGGGCGGCGACGCCCGGTCAAGTCGCAGCGGCGCGCCCGCAAAGGTTGAAGATTGGCGTGGGAGATTGGCGTGGGAGCGGCTTGTAGCCGCGACGATCGAGCGCCGGTGATATGGGGCGGCGACGCCCGGTCAAGTGGCAGCGGCGCGCCCGCAAAGGTTGAAGATTGGCGTGGGAGCGGCTTGTAGCCCCCTTACGGGGATCTTCGACCGCGACGATCGTGGGCGCATACCGCCCCCACGACTTTGCATAGGGAGTATAATCACGCAGGTCACGCTTGCGGCGTGACGACCATTGTCTGCTTATCCCACCCGAGGAGGTTTCTATGCTTATCAGCGACCCAATGAACGCCGCGCTCAACGCGCAGATCGGCCACGAGTTCGGCGCGGAATTGCAGTACGTCTCGATTGCGACGTACTTCGACGGCGACGGCTTGCCCGAACTGGCCCAGCACTTCTACCGCCAGGCCGAAGAGGAGCGGATGCACGCCATGCGCTTCGTGAACTACGTCGTGGACGCGGGCGGCAAAGTCGTCATCCCTGCCATCCCCGCGCCCAAGAGCGGGTTTGCTTCGGCCGAGGAAGCCGTGAAACTCTCGTTGGACTGGGAGATGACTGTCACCAGGCAGGTCAACGCGCTGGTGGATCTGGCGGTCAAGGAAAACGACCACATCACGGAGAACTTCCTGCGGTGGTTCGTCACCGAGCAGCTGGAGGAAGTCTCGTCCATGGAGACGTTGCTCAGCATCGTCCGGCGCGCGGGGGCCAACCTGCTGTTCGTCGAGGAATACATCGTGCGGCGGGGCGGCGGCGACAAAGCCGAAGCCACAGCCGAGTAGCCCAAGAAGAATAAAGCGGGTGCTTCAGCTGATCGCCTGCATATTTGAATCCACGAAGGGACACGAAGACACACAAAGAAAAATCTTCGTGTCCCTTCGTGTGACTTCGTGGACTCACTCCCACCGCTTGAGCAACAGAATCGTATTGTGCCCCCCGAAGCCGAAGGCGTTGGAGAGCACGATTCGTAATTCGGCGCGGCGGGCGATGTTGGGGACAAAGTCAAGGTCGCACTGGGGGTCGGGCGTGAAATAGTTGATGGTGGGCGGGATCAGGCCCTCGCGCAGCGCCATCACACACCAGATGGCCTCCACGGCCCCGGCCGCGCCGAGCAAATGCCCGATGGTGGATTTGGTGGAACTGATCGGGACGCGATAGGCCGCCTCGCCCAGCGCGTTTTTGATCGCCCGCACCTCGAACAGGTCGCCGAGTTGAGTCCCAGTCCCATGCGCGTTGATGTAGTCCACCTCTTCGGGCTTCACCCCGGCTTTCCGCAGAACTCGGGTGATCGCCCGGCCGGCCTGGATGGCGTTTTCGTCCGGGTTCGTGAGATGCGCGGCGTCGGAGGTGGCCGCATAGGCCAGCACCTCCGCGAGAGGTTCAGCGCCCCGCGCGAGCGCGTGTTCCAGCGCTTCGAGAATCACCACGCCCGCCCCCTCGCTCAGCACAAAACCATCGCGCTTCAGGTCAAAGGGGCGGCAGGCCTCGGCCGGCGTCTCGTTCCGCCGCGAGAGCGCGCCCAGTTGGTCGAAGCCAGCGATGCCCAGCCGGTGAACGGCGGCCTCCGTCCCGCCGGCGATCATCACCTGCGCGTCGCCCCGCCGGATGATCTCGAACGCCTCGCCAATCGAGTCCACGCCCGTCGAGCAAGCCGAGGCGATGCCGTAGTTGGGGCCGCGCGCCCCGGTGAGGATGCTGACCTGCACCGAGGCCGAGTCCACGGTGATCATTGGGATCAGCAACGGGCTGAGGCGCTGGGGGCCGTGTGCGTCCATAATCGCCTGCTGGCTCGTATACGTCCAAATCCCGGCGGCCCCGGAG
>DAOTXG010000470.1:0-3089 GCA_034435515.1 Anaerolineales bacterium | reverse complement strand
GTCGGGCGGGATGGCTTGCACCTCGTATTTGTCCGGCCCCATGTTGGGGATGGTGACGTAGCCGGTGGAGTCGGTGACACAATATCCGCCAGTGCCGGGCACGGGGACGTAGTTCCCATCACCGTCAACACCGTAGTCGCTGCCTGCCGGATCGGGATCCAAGTGCCCAACCGGCGGGGCATAATCGCCCGGCGCATAGTAATCGGTGCAGATCGGGTTGCCGAACCAATCGGTGATCACATCCCCGACGCGGTCCTCGAGCTCTACGTGGAAGCCCGCCAGCCCGTCTTCGAGGGGAATATCGTCTTCGCCATTGACCAGATGGTTGTCGTGGAAGACGCGCACCACGACGGAGGCCAGCGGCAGGGGATTGGGCTGCAGCTCGACCACGACGTCGATATCACAGCCATCCGAGTCATCATTATCCAGCGGCATCTTGAAGTGTTTGCCGCCGATCTTATAGTCAGGGTCATTCAGCGAACCGACGCCATCGTTCGCCAGCACTGTGACCAGGTAGCCTCGCGCCAGCGGATCCACGTCGGCAGTATTTGGGAGCGACGTGACAGCGGCGACGCCGCTGCCGTCGCTCACCTCACCAGTCGCCATCACCGGGCTATAACTGGCCGGGGCCATCAACGAAGCGTCGTCGTGGCTGTTGTCCAGATTGATCATCCATCTGAAGTTTCCGATGGGAAGGCCCGATACAGCGTCCACCGGCTTGATTTCAATCGAGGCGCACGGGGCTAAAGCCGGTTGTTGGGCCGGGCGGGCGAGCGCGGGGACGACTGAGGCGGGAATGACCGCCCCGAGGGCTATGCCCAACAGAGTCAAAAGCGCGAAGAGGCGGCGCAGCCCATCGCGTCCCCGCCGCAAGAGCACATTCGTGTTGGCGCGCAAATGCAAGTTCATTGGGCTTCCTCCTTGCACTGGAGACTTAGACAGTGTCTGGTGATTGGGATGTTTGAGTTGCACAGTCGCTCACTGTTTTTTGCCTGCCATCGCCAGTTCGTCGTTCGAGAGAATCGCCGCCGGCGCTCAAGGTGATTACCCGCAGGGGCGGGGCGTTTGGATCGTCCTTGAGCAGTTCGCGCACGAGCCAGTCCCCCAGCCGGCCGTCTTCGACGAGCAGGACCAGGTCAGGCTGCTCTCGCTGTACCGCGCGCAGGAAGCGCGGGTCATCCACATAGGGAATTTCAATCGCTGGCTGCGTGAGCCGGCTTTCTGACCCTGGCCCAAAGCAACGGCGCAACCAGGCTGGCCCCCGCCGCCAGAACGCGCTCAAGTTGGCGCGCCAATCCAAATTCATGCTGAACCCTGCCAGCCAGCGCCAGTTGGCTGGCGGACGAAGGCAAACAAATCCTGGCTTTGAAAAGCGGCGAGACGCTGCCGGTCGCACACGTCCAAAGCGCTGCTGTTGGAACAGACGGTGATCACCCGGAGGGCCTGGGACGCCGTTCCCTGCAACAGGTCAAAAACCCGGCCGGCGCTCAGCCGGCTGCCCTCAAACAGCACGATCACGTCGGGGCGCGCGCCCAGGGCGGCCTGGACAAACTCTGGATCGCCGACATACTGGACGCTCACGACTTTCAAATCCGGCTGTTGGCTGAGCAAGCTTTCCACGCCGTCTTCCAGCACTGAGCCGCTTTGAACGATAAGCACTCGTCGTGCGGCCTTATTTTGTTTTTCCATAGAGGGATCAGAAAAATCCCGGCGCTGCGACACCGCCATCACTGAGCAGACCCCTCTCTGCTCGACGATCACGGAACTAACCGAACTCTAAGGGTATCTTGCTCTTTTTGGCGTTGAATGTCTATAAATAGAGGGCTATTTCCGGGGACTAAAAAAGGACTATCTTCGGCAGAGGCAGGACTAGTCCTGGGGGGCATAGGATTAGTCGGGGCGGGTCTCGGCCCCTGTTTGAAAGACGGCAGTTGCACGGCCGGCCGGGCCAACCGCAGTGCAACTGCGGCTGAAACTGCGGAAAATAGACTCAGACCCCTCCTGACCGGATTGGCCAATGGGAGGGCGTCTTACTTGGGGAGATTGGAAGAAGGGGGAATCAGTTTATGGTCACGGGCGTAACTGGCGATTTCGCGGCGGCTGCGCAGGTGCAGTTTGGCGAGCACGTTGTGGACGTGGTTTTTGACCGTGTTCTCGCTGATCACCAGTTTGGCGGCGATGTCGCGGTTGGTCGCGCCCTGGGCCAACTCGCGGATGATCTCCAATTCGCGGGCCGTCAGCTCGACGGCTTCGGCGGTTTCCGCCGGGGGCGGCGGGGTGCGCGAGAACTCGGCCAGAAGGCGGCGGGCGATGGCCCGGGAAATGCCCGCCTCCCCGCCGACCACGCCCCGCAGGGTTTTGAGCAGCTCGGCGGTGCGGACGTTTTTGAACAGGTAGCCTAACGCGCCCGCGCGGATGGCGGCGAAGAGCGCCTCGTCTTCTTCGTGCACCGTCAGAAAGATCACCTTAGTTTCCGGGCGCTCGGCCAAAATGGCCTGCGTGGCCTCCACGCCGGAGCCGTCCGGCAGGCTCATATCCATCAGCACCACCTCCGGCTTCAGGTCGCGCGCGAGGGCGATGCCCTCTCGCATGGTGCTGGCGCCGCCGACCACGGTCATATCCGCCTGGGCGTTCAGGAGGCCGATCAGGCCGTCTCGAAAGAGTACGTGGTCATCCACGAGGAGGAGGCGGATGGGCTGGGCCAGGGGGCCTAACCCGGTCGTGCGCAATACGGCGCTGTCCAGAGACCGCGCCAGAGGTTTGACAGCCTGCTGGGAGAGGGTAATCGCCGCGTCGCCGAAGACCGAGCCATATTGGTCAATCAGCTGATTGATCATTCCGAGCGGATCCACCTCGTCGAAAGATAGCACATTCCCCTCGGCGTCCACTGAGAGTTGGGGGATCCGGCGCGCGAGATTCAAAGCCGCGTCCGCCCCCATCAACCGCACGAAGCGCTTCACGATGGACGTGATAATCTCGCGGTAGGGGACAGGCGCGGCCGGGGGGAAATCCGGCGTTGATTCATCTATCATGGCTGACCGAACTTACCCGTCAAAGGCCCGGCGCATCGTGAAGAAGCCCAGGATGAC
>DAOTXG010000469.1:0-18965 GCA_034435515.1 Anaerolineales bacterium | reverse complement strand
ACATCGCCCGGAATGACTTCCATGATTATTTCGTCACTTTTCGTGATCAATATGCGATGTCAGCGACCAACCCCTCTGAAGTCAGCGCAGTGATCCGAGCCTTCAACGCCGGTGGTGTTCCACCGGATAATATTTGGCTCAAGGGCTACCCCCACTGGCTGGATGCGCGCGCAGTTGCCCTCGAAGCCTTTGGTCATTTCGATTGGCAGAATGCAGTGCTCGACCCTGAGGAGCTGATCCAGGCGGGCGACGACGCGCGCCCTAAACTCTTCACCGTCCATGTTTGGGACCAGCCCGCCATCGCCAAACTGCGTGAGCTTTACCCGAATGGCATCCTGGCCTATCACACATCCCCTACTCCCGGCAAGGACTTCTTGACCTACTTTGTGCCGGGCGTGGAGGACTTCGACGAGAATTCCCTCCCAACACCGTAAAGGTCATATTCCACCCGTTGATTGGCTGAGTTAATCTATGTCTGATCTGATTCCTGAGGTATCTGAAACAAAAAGTCCGGTCGAGTTGCCGTACGCACGGGAGGATGGTTCCTCGGTGGAGGCTGCCCCCTCTGTCCCCCCTATTCCTACACGCACCCAGCCAGACGACTGGAGGAGCGGCTTTCAACGGCGGCTTTTGCTTGACCTCTTCCTGATCGCCCTTATTGCCATCGGCATCTACTTCCGCTTTAATTGGGTCAACTGGAATCAGGGGGCCGACCTTCACCCCGACGAATACGGCCTGACAGCGCACCTCACGCAGATTTCGATGCCGAAGTCGCTGGACGAGTGGTTTAACACCCGCCTCTCGCCCATGAGCTTCTACGACAAGTACGACGAGAACGGTCAGCGCACCCAGCCCGGCCCCGACAACCGCATGCGCTGGGGGCAGTGGCCGCTCCTCCTCATCCGCTGGGCGGCGGAGCAGACGGACAAGACCGGGTACAACGACCTCCGCACGCTGGGGCGGCAACTCTCGGCGTTGTTCGACGTGGGGTCGCTCGTGCTCATCTATTTGATCGGGCGGCGGCTCTATAACCAGCGCATTGGCCTGATCGCGGCGGCGTTGAGCGCGCTGGCGGTCATGCCGATTCAGCAATCGCACTTCATGACCGCCGACAACTTTGCGGTCACGTTCACCATGCTGACGATGTACTGCGCGGTGCGCATCGCTCAAACGCCCAGCCGCGTGGGAGGCGCTCCCGAACCGCAGCCGAGCGGGGCAGAGACGCCTGGCGTCTCCGATGATTGGAAGTGGTACGCCCTCTTCGGTATATGCTTTGGGATGGCGCTCGCCTCGCGCATCAACCTGCTCCCACTGTTCGGCATGGTCTTGATCGCGGCGGTTATCGCCTACGCCGAGCGCCGGCAGAAAGCCCGCCCTCCCGAAAGGACATCGGGACGATGTGAGCAAAGCCGAAGGGATGATCTGTCGGCGACGCTGGTGGAGGCGGGGATGCGCCTCGCCCTGGCGGGAGCGACGGCCGCGCTCACCTTCCGCCTCATTCACCCGATGGCCTTTCGCGCCGAGACAGGCGACACCGGTTTTTTCACCCTGCACCCTAACTCCGACTGGGTGGAGAGCATGACAGTCGCCCAGGCCGAGTCCAACGGCCTGGCCGGGGGCCCGCCTGGCGACCAGTGGACCAACCGAACTGCGCTCATCTTCCCGTTCGTCAACATGGTGTTGTGGGGCATGGGCCTGCCGCTGGGCCTGGCGGCGTGGGCCGGGTTTGCCTGGGCGCTATTTCAGACCCTAAGGGTCTCCAAGACCCTTAGGGTCTCGCCCGAAGCGTGGCGCACCCATCTCCTGCCGCTGGTGTGGGCGGGCGGCTATTTTCTCTTCATGGGCACGCGCTGGGTCAAATCCATCCGCTATTTCCTGCCGATTTATCCATTCCTGGCGCTCTTGGCGGCCTGGGCGCTGTTTGAGGTGTGGCGTGTTAGTCGGAAAGACAAAGGAACTGAGGGGAACTCGAAGGAACTCAAGGAACTTACTCTGTCACGGAGTTCCCTTAGTTCCTTGAGTTCCCTCAGTTCCCTGAGTTATTTCCTTTTCGCCGTCGTAACCCTGGGGACCTTGGCCTGGGCCTGGGGGTTCACCAGTATTTACCGTCACGAAAATACGCGCGTTCAGGCCTCGCGCTGGATTTACGAGAACATCCCTGGCCCAGTCAATTTGCATTTTGAGACGAGCGACGGGTCGCACACCGAACCGCTGCCTCTGCCCACTGGCCTGTCCATCGCCGAGACGCCCTACCTGTTGCAATTCACCTCTCCGGTCACTGGCAGCCTAAGTGGGCTGACTCTCGGCCGCGCCGTCCATGCCGACGACCCAGACGCCTCTGGCCTGCTGCACGCTGTCCTCGCCGCCGACCCCGACCGTCAACAGGTGCTGGCGCAGATTGACGTCCCTATCCGGCCCCAGGGCGACGACCCGCGCGGCGACCTGGTCTCGGTCGCTTTCGGCCCGGCGGAGGTGCAAAAAGACCGGACCTACTACGTGTTTATCAGCGCGCCGCAAGGCCCGGTCAGCCTCGCCGGGGCCACCCTATCCATCGAGAATTGGGACGAGGGCCTGCCGTTGCGAATGGAGGGGCGCGACCCGTTCGGCGGCCTCTATGGCGGCGCGATCATGGAAATGCACTGGCTCGACAACGAAGATAAGCGGCAGATGCTCCTGCGCAACCTGGCCGCCGTAGATTATATCATCCTGCAAAGCCAGCGCCGCTTGTGGGCCTCCACCCGCATGCCAAATACCTACCCCATGACGATAGAGTTCTACCGGGCCTTGTTTGATGGCCGGTTGGGGTTCGAGGCGGCTGCGCAATTCCACTCGCCTTTCGTCATCGGGCCGCTACAGGTGTCCGACCTCGTCGCCTCCGTCGCGTGGGGCCGCGCCCCGCAAGTCCCCCAGCCAGACGACCTCTTTAACTATAACCCCCTCTCGGCCGAGGAGGCCTTCAGCATCTACGACCACGCGCCGGTCTGGATTTTCCGCAAACGCGCGGACTTTGACCTCATCCGGGCGCAGGCGATTCTCGAGTCTGTGGATTTGAGCACAGTCGTAAATCAAACCCCGCGCGACGCGACCCGAACCCCTCCCACCCGGCTCATGCTCCCGGAAGACCGCCTGGAGGCCATGCGCGCAGGCGGCACGTGGCGCGAGATGTTCAATGCTGACAGCCTGTTGAACAAATCTCAGCCGCTGGGCGTGGTCGTCTGGTGGCTGACTTTGCTCCTGATGGGGTGGGCGGCCCTCCCGCTCACCTGGGCGGTGTTCGGGGGCCTGGCTGACCGCGGTTATCCCCTGGCGAGGACGGTATCCCTGTTGGTGGTTGCCTGGTTTGTCTGGTTTCTTGCCAGTTTCAAAATTCTCCCCCACACGCGAGGGACGATTCTCCTCGGCCTCCTGGCGCTGGCCGGCCTATCGGGTCTCATCGCCTGGGTGCGCCGCGTCGAGTTCGCCGAGTATCTCCGTCAACACCGTAAGCACATCCTGATTGTCGAGGGCGTCTGCCTGGCGTTCTTCCTGTTCGACCTCGCCATCCGCTTTGGCAACCCGGACTTGTGGCATCCCTACTTCGGCGGCGAGAAGCCGATGGACTTCTCGTACTTCAACGCCGTCCTCAAGAGCCTCTACTTCCCGCCCTACGATCCGTGGCTGGCGGGCGGCTATATCAATTACTACTACTACGGCTATGTCCTCGTCGGCGCGCCGCTCAAACTCCTCGGCCTCACCCCGGCCTTCGGTTACAACCTCATCCTCCCCTCGCTCTTCGCCCTCGTGGCGATCAACGCTTTTTGCGCCGCCTACAACCTGGTTGCGCGAGGCGCAATCCGCCAGGCGCAATCCGCAATCACGCGAAGCGGTCAGCAATCAGCAATCTCTAATCTCCACGCAAAGCGTCCAATTACGAATTACCGCTTACCCTATCCTTACCTGGCCGGCCTCGCCGCCGCCTTGCTCGTCGTCGTCCTCGGCAACCTGGGGCAGGTCCAGTTCCTGGCCAGGGGTTTCCAGCGCGCCGCCAACCGCCAGGCCCTGGCGCAGTCGTTTTTCGGCGACAACGACCTGACGGCGACGGTCAACGGCGTGTGGCGCGTCCTGCTGGGTGAGGCCAACATCCCGGTCGGGCTGGGCTCGTGGTACTGGGACGCCACGCGCATTATCTCGACGGAGGAAAGCGAGCAGTCGCAGGAGGCCGGCGGCGAGGGCGGGCACGGCAACGAGATCAACGAGTTTCCCTTCTTCACCTTCCTATACGCCGACCTGCACGCCCACATGATTGATCTGCCCTTCACCGTCCTGGCGTTGACGTGGGCGGCGGCTTACTTCCTCGGCGTCGGAGCGGCGCATGGGGCGGCGCATGGGGATGCGGCGCATGGGGATGCGGCGCCTGCAGGGAACTCAGGGAACTCAAGGAACTCAGGGATCGAGTCCCTGGCGCTGTGGGGGGTCGGCGGGTTGGCTCTGGGCGTGACGCGCCCGACGAACACCTGGGATTACCCCGTCTACCTGGCGCTGGCGGCGGTCGCCGTCTTCGCGGCGCACTGGGCCAAAGACGATTATCGCTTCACGCGCCGGATGTTTTTCGACGCCGGTTGGCGGTTGGCGCTGCTGGTCGGCCTCGCCACGGCCTTCTATTATCCCTACGACCAGTGGTTTGGCAGCGGTTACACCGAGTTTGAGTTGTGGAAAGGCCCCAAAACGCCGCTGAACGCCTACCTCTACGTCCACGGCCTGTTCTTGTTTGTGCTGGTGACGTTCCTGGTCTGGGAGACTCGCCGCTGGCTGGCCGAGACGCCCGCCGCCATCCTCGCCGAGGCGTCGAGCTGGCTCTCGCCCCTGGTCTTCGCCCTGTTGACCTTCGCCCTCGTCGTCGGCCTGTTTCTCTACCAGGGGGTGGGAACGGCCAGCCTCTCTCTGCCGCTGATGACGTGGACCGGGCTGCTTCTCCTGCGCTCGCCGGATCGGATGCCGCCGGAAAAGCGCGTCGTGCTCTTCCTGTTCGGCACGGCGCTGGCCATCACCCTGTTCGTCGAAGTGGTTGTGCTCAAGGGTGACATCGGGCGGCAGAACACGATCTTCAAGTTCTACCTCCAGGTGTGGGTGATGCTCAGCGTGGCCGCCGGGGCTGGCCTGGCGTGGGCGTGGGCCGCCCTGCCCGAATGGAAACCCTCCTGGCAGACCGGGTGGACCGCCGCGCTGATGGCCTTGACCGCCGGCGCGGCGCTCTATACTGTGACGGCGACAAACGCTAAAATCCAGGATCGTTTCCCGCCGCGCACCGCGGCCGAGAGCGCCGACCCCGGCGTGGATTGCAAAGTCATCCCCGGCCTGGCGATGCCTTATCCGAACAACCGGAGTCTACCCATCGAGGACCAGCCTCATACGCTGGACGGGCTGGCTTACATGACGTGGAGCGCCTACTGCGACCACGGTTACTTTTTCCCGCTGGTCTACGATTACGAGGCCATCCGCTGGATGCAGGACCACGTGCCCGGCTCGCCGGTGATCGTCGAGGCCCAGTCCTTTGAACTCTACCGCATGTCGAGCCGCTACGCCTGGAACACCGGCCTGCCGGACGTGGTGGGCTGGGACTGGCACCAGCGCCAGCAGCGGGCTGTGCTGCCCACCGACTTTATCCAGAGGCGCGGCGTCGAAACCAGCGCGTTCTATGAAACGCCCGACCTGGACGAGGCGCGCGCTTTCCTGCGGACGCATGCGGTGCGCTACGTCGTCGTCGGGCCGATGGAGCGGGCCTACTACCCGCCAGAGGGCCTGGCCAAGTTCAACGCCCTCGCCGCCCAGGGCGAACTGGAAGTGGCCTATCAAAATCCGGGCGTGACGATTTACGCTGTGCCGTGATTCTTTGCCACGAATTACACGAATTTTCGCGAAAGGATCGGGGAGAGTCGCCTATGGCTGAGATCATGTATAAAGAACTATCCTTTGCGGTTATCGGTGCCGCGATGGAGGTTCATCGTCTACTGGGGCCGGGGTTTTTGGAATCTGTCTATCAAGCCGCGCTGGCTCACGAACTGACTTTGCGCGGCATCCAGTTCGAGCAGTTCAAGAAACTGCCGGTCAGCTATAAAGGCGTGCTCGTCGGCGACTATGAAGCCGACTTTGTGATTGAGGGCAAGATAATTCTGGAAATCAAGGCCGTTGAGAAATTGCACCCTCGACATGAAGCCCAGGCCCTCAACTACCTGACGGCCACTGGCTTTCATTTGGCGATTATCATCAATTTTGGCGCTAACTCTCTGCAACAGAAACGCTTGGTCAAATAACCACCAACTCCAATTCGCGCGAATTCGTGTAATTCGTGGCAAAAGAGAAACTATGCCTACTCTCGCCTTTGATACTTATTACCGCTACGCCGACCTGACCGCCATTCTGCAGGACTTCGCCGAGAGGTTTCCGGGGTTGTGCCGGCTCGGTGCTATCGGCAAAAGTTACGAGGGCCGGGATATCTGGTGTGTGACGCTGACCAACGCCGCCACCGGCCCGGACACGGACAAGCCCACCTTCTGGGTGGATGCGAACATCCACGCGACTGAGGTCTCGCCCTCGGCCTGCGCGCTCTACGCGATCAACAAAATCCTCAACGGCTACGGGCAGGACGAGAAAATCACCCGCCTGCTCGATACCCGCGCGCTCTATATCGTCCCGCGCATGAACCCGGACGGCGCGGAGTTGTTCCTCGACGAGCGGCATCGCAGCGTGCGCTCCAGCGTCCGTCCCTATCCGCGCCTCGAACAGCAAGACGGGCTGGACGAAGGCGACGTCGACGGCGACGGGCGCATCCTGACCATGCGGATCAAAGACCCCAACGGCCCGTGGCAGGCGCACCCGGACGATCCGCGAGTGATGATCCCGCGCTCGCCCGACGACGCGAACTCCGGCGGTCCCTACTACCGCCTTCTCCCCGAAGGGGCGATCAAGAACTACGACGGCGTGACCGTCAAACTTGCGCCGCGTCTCGAGGGCCTCGACCTCAACCGCAACTTCCCGGTGGAGTGGGCGTTTGAGAGCGAGCAAAAAGGCGCAGGGCCGTACCCGACCAGCGAGCCGGAAGTCCGCTCGGTCGTGCAGTTCATCGTGGATCATCCCAATATCACCGGGGGCGTCAGTTTCCATACCTTCAGCGCCGTCTACCTGCGCCCTTACAGCACGCACAACGACGAATACTTTCCCACTGACGATCTGTGGACGTTCCAGGAGATCGGCAAGCACGCCACGCGGTTGACGGGCTACCCGGCTATCTCGATCTTTCACGACTTCAAGTATCATCCCAAAGAAACCATCAAGGGCGCGTTCGACGACTGGATGTACGATCATCTCGGCGTTTATGCGTGGACGTGCGAACTGTGGAGTCCCCCCCGCGAGGCCGGGATTGACCTTTCCAAAAAGCCGGAGGGGAGCGGCTCGCGCTTTATCGAGTGGTATCGCGATCACCCGGTCGAAGACGACTTGAAGCTGATGAAATGGAACGACGAGGTTCTGGGCGGCAAAGGCTTCGTGGACTGGTATCCCTTCCACCATCCCCAGTTGGGCGAGGTGGAGCTGGGCGGCTGGCACGACGAATACTGCTGGCGCAACCCGCCGCTCCACCTGCTCGCAAAGGAAATCGCGCCGCACGCGGATTTCATCATTTTCCAAGCGCTTATCTCGCCGCTGTTGGAGTTCAAGGAGGTGACCGTCACGCCAGTGGGGGAGGGGGCCTATCACCTCCGGGCGATCATCCAGAACACGGGTTGGCTCTCGACCTCCATCACCGCCCGCGCCCGCGAGAAATCACTCGTGCGTCCGCTGGAAGTCGAGATCACGCTGCCCGAGGGCGCTGAACTCGTGAGCGGCCAGCGCAGGACCGAACTCGGCCAGCTCGAAGGCCGCGCGCTCAAGAACACGATCTACTGGCAAGCCGACCCCACGACCGACCGCGCGAAGGTCGAGTGGGTCATCCGTGCGCCGGCGGGGAGCAGCGTGACGCTGACGGCTTCACATCAGAGGGCGGGGAAGATTACGAAAGTCATCACGTTGGAAAAGGCGTAACACGTAAAGCGTAAAACGTAAAGCGTAAAACGTAAAACGTAAAACGTAAAACGTAAAACGTAAAACGTAATGCTCGATCTCCTGGCTTTCCTGAAGTGGTACCTGGCCCTGCTCGCCTGCGGCTTGCTCGCCTGGCCGCTGGCGTTCAAGTTCTTCCGGCGCCTGCCGGACCGGGGCTACACCTTCGCCAAGCCGCTGGGCGTGCTGGTGATTTACTACGTCTTCTGGCTGCTCGGCTCGCTGGGCCTTCTGGCTAACGACGTGGGCGGCCAGGTCGTCGCGGCGCTCGTCGTGCTCGGCCTCGGCCTGGCGTGGCTCAAGGGGGAGGGGGTCGGCGAACTGCGCGACTGGCTGCGTGCGCAGCGCCGTTTCGCGCTCGCCGTCGAAGCCTTTTTCCTGCTGGCCCTGGCCGCCATGGCCTGGGCGCGGGCCTATAACCCGGATATCCTCGCCACCGAGAAGCCGATGGAGTTCATGTTCATCAACTCCATCCTGCGCAGCCCGGCTTTTCCCCCGCACGACGCCTGGCTCGCCGGTCACGCCATCAGTTACTACTATTTCGGCTATGTGATGGTGGCTTCACTCGCCCGGCTCACGGCTGTCCCCTCGGCCTACGCCTTCAACCTCGGCCTGGCGATGCTCTTCGCGCTCACAGCCGTGGGCGCACTCGGCGTGACGCTGAACTTGATCGCCCTGGCAAGTAAAGAGCAAGAAGGAAGACGCCAGCGCGACAGGGAACGCGATATCGCGAAGCAATACGCAATACGTAATACGCAATACGCCCTTCTTCCCTCCTTCTGGCCCGCGCTCCTCGGCCCGCTCCTGGTGCTGGTCGTCGGCAACTTCTACGGCGTCCTGGCGCTCGCCCACGCCAACCGCGTGCTCGCCGACCTCCAAATCCCGGCGGTGTGGTACGACTTCGGCAAGGACGCCGGGGGCGGCGCCCGCTGCTCGCTGGCCGATTCAGCGGGGGAACCGGGCGTGCGCGTGGGGAAGGTCAACCTGTGGAAGTGGCTCGACGTGAAAGGCGTGAATACGCTGCCGCCCGCGCCGCCTGTCGATCGCGAAGCACCCCTTCAGGCGGAAAAATTCAACTGGGACCCGCGCTTCTGGTGGTGGTTCAGCGGCGCGCGCGTGGTGCACGACTGCAACCTGAGCGGCGTCGAGACCGAGGCAATTGACGAGATGCCTGCCTTCTCGTTCATCCTCGGCGACATGCACCCGCACGTCCTCGCGTTGCCGTTCGTGGTGTTGGCGGTCGCCCTGGCGCTGGAATGGCTGCTGGATGCACGCGGAAGGGGACAAGCGACAGAGGACATGACAGGGCTTGTCGAAGCGCTTCGCGGCCTTCAGGGGGCGGCGCGTCAGGCTTCGCTCTTGCTTGTCGCTCCTGATCGCCTGCTGCTGGCCGGTGTGATTTTGGGCGGCCTCTCCTTCCTCAACACCTGGGACTTTCCCATGTACTGGTTTGTGACTGCTGCCGCGTTGACTGTGGGAGTAGGATTACGGTGGGGTTGGGAGGGCCTGCTCCAGCGGTGGCGCGCTGTAGGCCTGACGGCGCTCACGCTGGGCGTCCTCAGCGTGCTCCTCTATCTGCCGTTCTTCCTCGTCTTTCAGTCGCAGGCCAGCGGGATTTTGCCGAACCTGATCTACCCCACGCGCTTCCAGCAGACCTTTGTGATGTTCGGCCCGGCGCTGGTCGGCGTCACGCTGTTCGTGGGCTGGCTGGTCTTCCGCTGGCGTTCGGCAATTGATCGCCGGGCAGCGTGGTGGGCGGGGGGCGGCATCGTCGCCGTGTTGATCTTCATGGCAACCGCCCTGGCCCTCGGCGGCTCGCTGAATCCTGATCTGCTTAATTTTGTGGATCGGGAATTAGCCCCGCTGACGCGCAGCCAGGCGCTGGGCCTGCTGCTTCAACGCCGCCTGGTGGACAGCCTGGCCACGCTTTTCCCTGCCGCGCTCGTCGGTTTGAGCGTCGGCCTGGGGGTGGGGGCGCTGCGCTGCTCCCCGCTGAGCGGGTCTCCGGTGGCCGAGGACATTTGGGACCCGCTAGCAGAGGTGCAAATACGTGCGACGCGCTTCCAAAGTGCGTCGCCCGTGATGCTGCGCTCTCCCGCCGTATTGATGGCGCTGATTATGACGCTGACCGGCGCGCTCCTGCTCCTCGGCCCGGAATACGTTTACCTGCGCGACAATTTCGGCACGCGCATGAATACGATCTTCAAGTTTTACTTCCAGGTATGGGTCTTGTGGGCGTTGGTCGCCGCGTTTGGGGCCTGGTATCTGTGGCGGCACGCCGGGCGCCGGATGCAGTGGCTGGCGGGTGGACTCCTGGGCCTCGCCCTTCTCGGCGGGCTGGTGTATACCGTCGCGGGGCTGTACAGCAAGGCAGATCACTTCGCCAACCCGCCAACTCTGAACGGCATGGCCTACTTCGAGCGCGATTACCCGCACGACTGGGCGGCGATCCAATGGTTGCAACAAAACGCGCGGCATGGGGGTGCCGCTGCCACGCCGGTCATCGCCGAGGGCATCGGCGGGCAGTATTGGATCGAGGGGCGCTTCTCGCGCATCTCCATGGCCACTGGCCTGCCGACGGTGATGGGCTGGCCGGGGCACGAGGGCCAGTGGCGCGGCCAATACATCGAGAAAGTCGCCGAGCGCGAGGGCCGCATCCGCGAACTCTACCAGACGCGCGACTGGCAGACGGCTCAGGCAATCCTCGACGCTTATCATATAGAATATGTCGTCGTCAGTTCACTGGAACAAGCCAAGTACCAGGACCTTCAGAGCGGCAAGAAACTCGAAAGAGCCAAGTTCGACCGCTTCATGCGCGTGGTGTTCCAGAGCGGCGACGTGACAATTTATCAGCACCCAATAGTTCCTTGAGTTCCCTCAGTTCCCTGAGTTCCTTTATCGTGAACCCCCATCGCTTCGTCTTCACCACTGAACACTGTCTCTACCTCGCCTGCTTCGCGCTGGCGCTGGCTTTGCGGCTGCACCATCTGGGCGCGCACCCGCTGACCGACGCCGAAGCGCGCGCGGCCTTGCCGGCCTATCGCCTGCTGCGCGGGGGCGTGGAGGCCGACCCGGCGGCCGCAGAGCGTCGATCGCGAAGCACCCCTTCAGGGGACAGCCCGGCTTATTTCTCATTCGCCTATCTGAGCTTCCTGCTTTTCGACGCGAGCGACGCTACAGCCCGGCTGGCCCCGGCGCTGTTTGGCTCGGCTTTGGTCTTCCTGCCGCTATTTTTCGGCGACCAATTGGGGCGCGGCGGTGCGCTGTTCGCCGCGGGGCTGCTCGCCGTCTCGTCCGGCCTCATGGCCGCGTCGCGCAGCGCCGATGGCGCGGTCATTGCGCTGTTCGGGCTGGGCTTCGGCCTGGGCGCGCTGCGGCGTTATCTCGCTGCCACGCGGCATGGGGATGCCGCCACGCGGCATGGGGATGCCGCCACGCGGCATGGGGATGCCGCTGCCACGTGGCAGGGGGATGCTGCCACGCGGCATGGGGATGCCGCTGCCACGTGGCAGGGGGATGCTGCCACGCGGCATGGGGGTGCCGCTGCCACGCGGCAGGGGGATGCCGCCACGCGGCATGGGGGTGCCGCTGCCACGCGGCAGGGGGATGCCGCTGCCACATGGCTGGTGGCGAGCGGCGTTTTCTTTGGCCTGGGCCTGGCGTCGGGCGCGCCGTTCCTCACGGGCGCGCTCGTCGTCGCGCTCACCGCCTTCGCCGCCGCCTGGATCAGCCCGGACGAGCGCGCGGCCATCCGTGAGGCGTGGGCGTGTCTGAGGAGGCAGGCCAGGACTTTCCTCGTCGCGCTGGGCCTGACGGCGCTCATTGTCTCCACGGCGGCCTCCATGGATCGCCTCGGCCTCGGCGCGCTGGGGGCCAGTTGGGTCGGCTGGTTACGCGGGTGGGCCGCGCTTCCCCAGGCGTGGCCGCTTCCCCAGGCGTGGGCCGCGCTTCCCCAAGCGTGGCCTGCGGCTGGCCGCAGTCCAGGGACAGTCTTCACTTTCCTGCTCGTCTACGAGCCGCTGCTTGTCGTCTTCGGTGTAATCGGCGCGGCGCGCGCCTTTCTTAACGGGCACCGCCTGGCGCAGCGATTGGCCTGGTTCAGCCTGGCGGCGCTTGGCTTCGCCACGCTCTACAGTGGGCGCACCCTCTTCGACGTCATTTGGGTCGTCCTGCCGCTGGCCGCGCTCGCCGGGTGGTCGCTGGCGGAGATCATTGGGAACGCGTGGGAGCGAGAGGAGTGGCCGCTCGTCGCCGCGCAGGTCGGGGTCATCGCCGCGCTCTTCATCTTCTCCGGGTTGAATCTGGCTGCGCTGGCCGAGCAGGCGCGCGTCAGTCCCGACTTCTCGCAAGGCTCGCTGTCTCTCTCTGGCTTCTCCATCCCTGTTTCGCGCCTGTCTTACCTGTATCTGGCCGTCGTGGCGCTCGGGCTGGTGTTCGTGGTGTCCTATTTATTTGGGATGGGCTGGTCGCCGCGCGCTGCGCGTTTGGGGCTGACGCTCGGCTGCTCGGCGGCTCTGCTGTTTATGAATTTGGCGGCCGGGTGGGGGGTGACGCGGTTGCGGGCGAACGACCCGGCTGAACTGTGGTGGGAGAGGCCGACCGCGGATGGTCTGCGCCACTTGATGCTGGTGCTGCGCAATACTTCGAACTACGCGACCGGCCACGAGCACGACATCCAGGTAACTGTGCAAGCGCCGCCGGATGGGGCTTTAGCCTGGGCTTTGCGCGCCTTTGCACACGCCGCGTTTGTCGAGACCCTGGGCGCCAACGTGGACAGCCCCGTGGTCATCACACCCATAGATGAGAGCCAGCCGCCCGAAGCGCACGGCGAAGCCGGCCCGCAGCTCGGCTCGTCCTACGTCGGGCAGAGTTTCCCCTTACGCTACGCGTTACGCGCTGCGCCGGCCCCCAACCCATCGGCCTGGGCGGACCAACTAGGCTGGTTCATGTTCCGCCGCGCGCCCGCTGGAAGCGCGCAGGCCGAACGGGTTATCCTCTGGGTGCGGCAGGACGTGCAACAACTGCAAACGGCGACGGGCAGGTAGTTGGCGGCTAGTTACTGCTTACTAATTACTGATTACTCCTCCATGCCTCTCCCCTCCACGATCGCCATTGACGGCCCGGTCGCCTCAGGCAAATCCACGGTCGGCAAGCGGCTGGCGGATAAACTGGGCTATCTCTTCTTTGATACCGGCGTCATGTACCGCGCGGTGACCTGCCTCGCGCTGCGCGAACTTGGCGCGGCGGACCTTGGCGGCGCGGCGGCAGTGACCGCGCTGGCCGAACGGGTGCAGATTGACATTCAACCGCCCACAGTGGACGATGGACGCGACTCGACGGTGCTCGTCGCCGATCCTCGCCGCGGGATGGAGGGCGAAGATATCACCTGGGCGATCCGCGGCAAAGAGGTCGAGAGTAATGTCTCGCTCGTCGCCGCCATGCCCGCCGTGCGCCGCTGCCTCACCGGGCAAATGCGCCGCATCGGGCTGCGCGGCCAGGTCGTTATGGTCGGTCGCGACGTGGGCACGGTGATCCTGCCGGAGGCCGATCTCAAGGTGTTCCTCACCGCCTCGGTCGAGGCGCGCGCGCGCCGCCGTTTTCAGGAGGAGCAGGCCCGCGGCGGGGGCCGAACGTACGAAGATATCCTCGCCAACCTGCGCGAGCGCGACCAGATCGATTCGTCGCGCGCGCTTGCGCCTCTCCGCGCCGCTGACGACGCGGTCCACCTCGACACGACAGACCTCGACCTGCCAGGCGTGGTGGCGGCGATTGAGCAATTGGTTGAGGCGCGGGGGAGGAATGGAACTGAGGGAACTGGGGGAACTGACGGGGCGGGGGGAACTGAGGGAACGGGGAGAACTGGGGGAACTGAGGGAACTGGGGGAACTGAGGGAACTTGAGGGAACAGTTGAGTGAATTCTGGTGAACTGAATGACCGCCTCGCCTGACGAAACGACGGCCACCATCCGCAACCCGCAATCCGCCCGCGAGCGCCGCAATCGGTATAGCCACGCGCAACACGAGCCGACGCGGCGGTTTTTGCGCTGGGCGATCACGCACATCGGCTGGCGCGTGTTCGCGCGGATTGACTATGCACGCATCTCCGGCCTGGAGAACCTGCCGGCGGCCGGCCCGGCGATCCTGATGATCAATCACATCGCCTTTGTCGACCCGGTCGTGGTATTGGGCAATCTGCCGCGCAATATCGTGCCGCTGGCCAAGGCGGAGGTCTATCGCATTCCGGGGTGGGGCATCTTTCCCTGGCTGTGGGGGGTGATCCCGGTGCACCGCGAGGAACTCGACCGGCGGGCGCTGGAGCGGGCGCTGGCCGTGCTGGCGGCGGGCGAGGTGATTTTGATTGCGCCGGAGGCCCACCGCCACCCGGCGCTGCATCAGGCGCGCGAGGGCATCGCCTACATCGGCCACAAGAGCGGCGCGCCAGTTATCCCGGTGGCCCTGGAGAACACGCCCGGCTACCCCACGTTGATGGGGCCGTGGAACCGCCGCAAGCCCGGCGCTTATTTCACCCTGGGCAAGCCCTTTCGCTTCAAGCCCCACTCCGGCCGCCTGCCGCGCGAGCGCCTGCGCTTGATGACGGACGAGGCCATGTCTATCCTCGCCGCCATGCTCCCCGAACATCGGCGGGGCTACTACTCTGATCTGTCGCAGGCGACGACGGAGACAATAGAGTATTGCTCTTGAAAAACTATGCTAATCGCGAAGATTATGGGACACGGATTCACACGGGCTTCGCACACGGATTTTTGGAAAGATTCCTACTTGAATCCGTGCGCTTCGCGGTCCGTGTCCCACAGTTCGGTTATGACTGATGGTCGTGCTATAGAATTGCTCTGCCAAGTCCACGCGCTCCGCGCAGATGTTGTGGGACAAGTTTGAAACTTGTCCTACGTTTGGTTGCGGCGGGAAGCCGCGCTATGACTTTGTCCTCTAATTTTGAAGGTATAAGCCGCTCGTGACCCAATCTCCAATCTCCAATCTCCAATTCTCTGGACTTGTCCGCGCCGTCGAGCCGGACTCCCTCGCCGCCGCGATGCGCTTGCAACCCGGCGACGAGGTGCTCGCCGTCAATGGCCGCCCGGTCGAGGACGTGATTGACGTCCAGTTCTACGCCGCCGAAGATGAAGTAGAGATCACTTATCGGCGGCGGCATGGGGATGCGCGGCATGGGGATGCCGCTACCACACGGGATGCCGCTGCCACGCAATACGTAATACGCCATACGCGCCAACCTGGCCAGCCCCTCGGCCTGGAATTTACCCACCCCACCTTCGACATTGACATCCGCCGCTGCAACAACCTGTGCCCCTTCTGCTTCGTCCTGCAAACCGCGCCGCGCATGAGGCGCACGCTGTACATCAAGGACGACGATTACCGCTACTCGTTTCTCTTCGGCCATTTCGTCACGCTGACCAACCTGAGCGAGCGCGACTGGCAGCGCATCGAGCAGCAGCATCTCTCGCCGCTCTATGTCTCCGTCCACTCGACCGACCCGGAAAACCGCCGCCAATGCCTCGCCAATCCGCGGGCGCCGGACATCCTGGCGCAGCTGCGCTGGCTGGCAGAGCGCGGCATCGAGATGCATACCCAGCTCGTCATCACGCCGGGCCTGAACGACGGGCATTGGCTGGAGAAATCCGTGCCTGACCTGGCGCAGTTTTACCCGGCGGTCCGGTCGGTGAGCGTGGTGCCGGTGGGGCTGACGAAGCACCACAAATATGGTCATCGCCCGAACACGGTCGAGGAGGCTCGCGCCGTGCTCGACCGCGTCCACCGCTGGCAGGCGGCCTTTCTCGAAAAGTGGGGTGTCCGGTTCGTGTACGCGACCGACGAGTGGTATCTCATCACCGGCGCGCCCATCCCGCCGAAGAAGGCGTACGACGGCCTGGCGCTGGAGGAAAATGGGCAGGGGATGGTGAGAGGATTTTTGGACGACTGGCGGAAGGTGAGGAGGGAAATCAAATCCCAAATCCTCGCAGATCTCCGAAGCGGAGCGGAGGGAACACGCGAAGCGTCCAAATCCCAAAGAGACAAAAAAACAGACGCCACGAGACACAGAGGACGAGGCGCAAATCCCCAATTACCAATTACCAGTTTCGTGGGCCGCAAGGCCACGCTGGGGACAGGCGCGTTGTTTGCGCCGACTCTGCGGAAAGTCACGGACGAGTTCAATGCGCTGGTGGGGACGCAAATGGAAGTTGCGCCGGCGCTGAACGAGCGGCTGGGGCATACGATCACGGTCGCGGGCCTGCTGATGGGCGGCGACGTGATCGCTCAACTGAAAGGGCGCGACCTGGGCGAGTTCGTCGTGCTGCCGCGCGTGATGTTTGACCACCCGCAGGGCATCAGCCTGGACGACGTGTCGCCGTTGCAGGCGGCGCGAGCGCTCGACCGGACAATCTTCCTCGCCGACGCGATGGGCGACGTGCTCGACGCCTGGACGGGCGCGAATGCGCTGCGGATTGACCCGGCCCAGGCGGCCATCCCCCTGGAGGTCATGAAGGCCGGCGGCTGGGCGGTGGAGAAGTATCTGTAAGCGGCGCGCAGCGGGCGCCCGCGAGAGCGTCCGGCAGTGCCCGCTTATGTCGCGGCTGCAAGGGGCTCCCACGACTTTGGAAAAGCCCTAGAATGACCCGTAACTTTGATTGACTTGTTGCGATTGTATTTGATAGAATGCCAGCCCATACAAAGCAGACCCCCAGACCCTAAGGGTCTTCGAGACCCTTAGGGTCTGGGTCGGGTCTGAAAGCGAGGAGGTGAGCCACACCGGAGATTAAAACGACGACCGCGGGGAAGATAAGCGCATGGCCCGCCGACGGCGACGACGCCGGCGGGTGACGAGGTGGCGGTTCCTGCCGCAGGGCAGTGCTAACTGGCGTCTGGCAGATAGCAGATAGCGTATGGCAGATAGCGAATTGTATCTGCTATCCGCCATCGGCTATCGGCCATCGGCTATCGGCCAGGAAAAGCGAGGCATCAGCGGAAGCCGCCGGGGTCAGCCACGACCCCTCTCTTTCCCCCAGTGGACACCCTCTGTGTCCTGAAGCCAGCCGTAATAAGCGCCCGGCGACGAGCGGATAAAGGGCTGGCAGTGGCGAGCCAATAGCAGATAGCCGCTTCGCGTGGCAGATAGCGGATAGCAAATAGTGTTTGCTATCGGCCATCGGCCATCAGCCACGCGAAGCGGCCATCGGCTTTACGCAATACGTAATACGCAATACGTAATACGCGACACTCACTTCATCCAAATAACGGAGGCAGACAACCATGTGTGGCATCGTGGGTTACGTCGGCCCGCGCGAGGCGGCGCCGATCATTTTCGACGGCCTCAAGCGGCTGGAATATCGGGGCTACGACTCGGCCGGGCTGGCCGTGATGGACGCTCCGCGCGGCGCCATTCAAGTGCGGCGCGAAGTCGGCAAGCTGGACGGGCTGGGGAAGATGCTGGGCGACGAGCCGGTGCGCGGCTGCATCGGCATCGGACACACGCGCTGGGCGACGCACGGCGCGCCCTCGCGCCGCAACGCGCATCCGCACGTGAGCGCGGCCGGCGACGTGGTCGTGGTGCACAACGGCATCGTCGAGAACTTTTTGCAGCTGCGCGAGGAACTGAGCGCGGAGGGCGTGCAATTTAACTCGGACACCGACACCGAAGTGATCGCGCACCTGGTCGAGCGGTTCATGGGCGCGGGGCAGCCGCTGGAGGCCGCGGCGCGCCAGGCGTTCAACCAGCTCCGGGGCGCGCACGGCATCGTCGTCATGTCCCACCGCGAGCCGGACAAGATCGTGTGCTCGCGCATCGGCAACGCCGGCGGGGTGACGCTGGGCCTCGGCGAGGGCGAGATGTTTATCGCCTCCGACATGCCCGCCATCCTGCACCACACGCGCAAGGTGATCTATCTCGAGTCGCGGCAGATGGCGGTCGTGACCCGCGACCGCTGCCGCGTGTCCACGCTCGCCGGGGAGGCCGTGCAGCCGGAGGTGCACACCATCCCGTTCGACGGCGTGGCGGCAGAAAAAGGCGAGTACAAGCATTTTATGCAGAAAGAGATTTTCGAGCAGGCTCGCGCCGTCACCGACACGCTGCGGGGAAGGGCGGATTTCGAGCGGGGGACGTTGAGCCTGCCGGACTTAAATCTCACGCCCGAGGCGGCGCGGGCGATCCAGAAGATCGTCACGGTGGCCTGCGGGACGTCGTACTATTCGGGGCTGGTGGGCCGCTGCTATTTCGAGACCATCGCCCGCCTCCCGGCCCAGGCGGAGATCGGCTCCGAGTTCCGCTACGCCGACCCGATCATTGACGAGCGCACGGCGGCGCTGGCGATCACGCAGTCGGGGGAGACGGTGGACACGCTGGCGGCGATGGAGGAAGCGCGCGGGAAGAAGGCCGCAGTGTGGGCCATCGTCAACGTGGCGGAGTCCGAGGCCCGGCGCGTGGCGGACGGACACATCGCCATGCAGGCCGGGCCGGAGATCGGGGTCGCCTCGACCAAAGCCTTCACCACGTCCATCGTCGACCAGTATCTGCTGGCGTGCTATCTCGGCCAGCTGCGCGGGACGCTGTCGCCGGGGCGGCTGCGAGAACTGGTGAACGACCTGGCCCGCCTGCCGGACCTAATTGGCCGGACGCTCGACCGGGACCCGCAGGTGAAGGCGCTGGCCGAGGAGTTGTTCGAGCACCGGCACGCGCTGTACCTGGGGCGCGGGATCGAGATGCCGATTGCGCTCGAAGGCGCGCTTAAGTTAAAGGAGATTTCTTACATCCACGCCGAGGGCTACGCGGCGGGCGAGATGAAGCTCGGGCCGATTGCGCTGATTGACCGCGAGATGCCGGTGGTCGCGTTGTGCCTGAAGGACGCGGTGTACGATAAAAT
>DAOTXG010000468.1:0-6130 GCA_034435515.1 Anaerolineales bacterium | reverse complement strand
GGCCGCCGCATCCAACGAGCGGCGAGTCTGCTCATCCTCACCTACCGAGACGATGAAGTTGGCGCGCAACACCCTCTGCGCGCCGTCCTGGGCGACCTGCCCGCCGCCGTCACTCTGCGCTTGTCGCTGCCGCCGCTGTCCGACGCGGCGGTGTTGGCGCTGGCGCGGCGGATGAACCGTTGGGCCCAGGGCCTGCACGCCGCCACTGGCGGCAACCCGTTCTTTGTGACCGAGGTGCTGGCGAGCGGGAGCGAAGGCGTGCCGGCCACGGTGCGCGATGCGGTGCTGGCGCGGGCGGCCCGGCTCTCCTCCGCCGCTCGCGAGGTGCTTGACCTGGCCTCGGTTGCGCCGGGGGCGGTCGAGCAGTAGCTATTAGAGGCCGTGCTTCACCCCGCCCTATCCACGCTCGACGAATGCACGGAGCGTGGGATGCTGCGCGCTGATAAGGGCATGTTGGCCTTCCGCCACGAACTGGCGCGCCAGGCCATCGAGGACTCGCTCACAGCTGCACGAGCGAAGGACTTGCACGCGAAGGTCTTGCAAGCGCTGATTCAGCACGGCATTGACCGCGTGCCGCTCGCGCGGCTCGTCCATCATGCCGACTGCGCCGGCGACGGCGAGGCGGTCTTACGCTATGCGCCGGCCGCCGCGCATGAGGCGAGCGCGCTGGGCGCGCACCGCCAGGCGGCGGCGCATTATCAGGCGGCCTTGTGGTATGCCAGCCTGCTTCCCGCCGAAGAGCGCGGCGAATTGCTCGACGGTTATGCCGACGAGTGTGATCTGACGGATCAGATGGCAGAGGCGGAGCAGGCGCAGCAGAAGGCCCTGCGCCTGTGGCG
Organism: Anaerolineales bacterium; assembly: GCA_034435515.1. GTDB lineage: Bacteria > Chloroflexota > Anaerolineae > Anaerolineales > UBA6663 > DATDRS01. The sequence goes on along the minus strand of DAOTXG010000468.1, from coordinate 5,291 downwards.
AGAGCTCGGGCGGCGCGACAAAAAAGGGCGCGCGCTCCACCGTCTCTCGGAGATTGCCATCAAGTTGAACCAAACTCCTGAGATAGATCGCTACGCAGCCGAGGCCATTGCCGTGCTGGAGACGCTTCCGCCGTCGCAGGAACTGGCCATGGCGTATAGCCACAAGTCAAGGTTGCACATGGTGGCGGGGCAAAATGTCGAAGCCATCCTTTGGGGATCGCGCGCGATTGAACTGGCGGAGCGGCTGGGCGATGTCCGAACCGTGGCCCACGCCCTCACCAACATCGGCGCCACGGAGATGGTGATTGGCCAGCGCGCTGAAGGGCAGGCGAAGTTGGAGCGCAGCCTGCAACTGTCGCTGGCCCACGGCCTGCACAATCATGCGGCGCGGGCTTTCGCCAATCTCGTCGGCGATTTGATGCACTTGCGCGACTATGCGGCTTGCCTGCGTTGCATGAACGAAGGTATTACTTATTGTGTCCAAAATGACCTTGATTACTGGCGACTCGCGTTGTTAGGCCATCGTGCCAAAGTCCAGTTCGAGCAGGGACAATGGGCTGAAGCCGAGCAGGATATCCGGGCCGCACAGGAGTTTTGGGGCACGATGGAGACCCGCTCCCTAGTGGAGCCTGTCCTGCTGCGTCTGCAAGTGCGGCGCGGTGATCCCATTTCGCCAGAAGCGCTTGACGCCGTGCGTGAACTCGCACGCATGACCATCATGCTCGATGTCGCGTATTATGTCGCCGCACTATTCGCCGAGGCGGCGTGGTTAAGGGGCGACCTGGCGCAGTGCTGCGCCGAAGCGGCGCCGATGTTTCAAATCATCTGTCAGCGCGGCACTTCGAGGCAAATAGGCGAATTGGCCTACTGGCTGTGGCGCGCCGGCGCCCTCACCCAATCCCCGCCCAACGCCGCCGAGCCATATGCCATACAAATCGCCGGAGACTGGCAGGCAGCGGCCACGATGTGGGAGCAGTTCGGCTGCCCCTACGAACAAGCCATGGCGCTGATGGACGGCGACGAAGCAGCGCAGCGCCAGGCGCTCGCCATATTCGAGCGGTTGGGCGCGACTCCAGCGGCGGCGCTCGTCCGGCAGAACCTGCGGGCGGCAGGGGCGCGCAGCATTCCGCGTGGGCCGAGGCCCGCCACCCGCGAGAATCCGTTCGGCCTGACCCCCCGCGAGTTGGAAATCCTCGCTCTCCTGACCAGGGGTATGAGCAACGCCCAAATCGCCGCCTGGCTGCACCTCTCGCCGCGCACCGTAGATCACCACGTCGCCGCCATCCTCGCCAAACTCGACGTCCCCTCGCGTGAGGCCGCGGCCAAGGTCGCCGCCGAGCGCGGCCTGCTCCCCTAATATAGGCAACGCCTCTCCCCAAAATAGGCAGCCCCACCGATGCGCCGAAATGGCATCCGGTGTATTTTGACGTTGCCAATTGAGCAGGCTGGAGTGAACAAGCGCCGCCTGGAGATGCTCAACAAAGAGTGAACGGAGGTCACGATGCCGCTCTACATGGATATTCACAAGCAGGTACCCGGGCTGACGGCCGAAGCGGTCACCGGCGCTCACGCTAAAGACCTTGAAGTTCAGGCGAAGTATAGCGTGAAATACCTTCGATACTGGTTCGACGAAGGCACTGGCACGGTCTTCTGTCTGTGCGAGGCGCCCAACAGAGAAGCCGCCGTCGCCGTCCATCGTGAGGCCCACGGCCTTGTCGCCGACGAGATTATCGAAGTCCAGGAAGGTGAATAGCAGCGCGGATGGGTCGAAAACCCAAACCGGAAGGTCGCCATGCAAATCTCACCGGTCGCGCGCTTCGTCATTGTCGGGCTGACGGCTGCCTGGCTGGCGGTGGGACTGGCCTGGGCCGGCCTGCTCGTCCAGTTGGAACAGTCGGATGGCCTGCTGCGGTATCCGGGGGCGGTACGCCTCACCGCGCCGGGATTCCAGTTGGACTCTTTGCCCAAAGGTCATGTCCGGCAGTACGTCATCTATCACACCGCCGATACCTGGACCCGGGTGTTGAACTGGTACGCGCGCTACCTGAAGCTGGACCTGGACCGAAGGGCACGACTATCGGGCAACTGTTTTCACTTCACCGACATTGACGCCTGGATGAGCATTCGGCAGAGCATCGGAGTCACTTTGTGCTCACAGGCAGGTGGCACAAGGATTTTCATCAGCCGTCAATTCGTGCTGTTGCGGTGAGCGTCATCATTCGTCACTCCCCCTCGCCCATTCCACAATTTTCTTCCCCCCGCGCTCAATCCACTCCGCCAGCTCGTTCGCCGTTTCTACGTAGCCTTCCAGCGGGCCGCCATAGGGGTCGTCCACGTCGAATTCCTGCCCGATCATTTCACTCAGCAGCCTAACGCGCCCGGCGTATTGCGGGAACTCGACCTGCAGGGCCTCGCGGTGCGAGCGCGTCATGCACAGGACGAGGTCGGCCTGCGCGAGCAATTGCGCGTTGACCAGGCGCGAGCGATGGCGCGTCAGGTCGAGGCCGCGCGCAGCCAACGCCTGGCGAGCGTATTCCGTCGCCGGCAGGCCGGCGGCGGCCCACACGCCAGCGGAACCGATGCGCCAGTCGCCCGGCGGGTGGTTGCGCCTCAGCCAGTCGGCCAACAGCGCCTCCGCCATCGGCGATCGGCATATGTTAGCGGTGCAGACGAGAATAACTGTTGGCATTTGATCCCCATCCCTCGGCTTCGGCAATCTCCACGAGCGCATACAGGCCGCCGGCCACAACCCCGTGCCCGCCTAACACAACCGGGATGGGCGCGGCGACGGCGGCGGCGGTCAGTTCGCGCAGGAACGGGTCGCCTATCCGGTCGGTCAGGCCGAGGTCGGAGGCGTAGCGGTCGGCCGCCGGGGGCCAGAGGCGACGATGCGCCAGAATGATGCGCGTGTCAAAGAAGACTGCGTCGGCCATCTGGCTGAGTTCGGCAAAGAATTGTTCCGCGCCTACGCGCGCGAGGTGTTCCCCGACGAGCGAGCGCACCTGGCCCGCGGCTTGCCGCCCGCTGGCCGCCATCCCCCGCTCCTCGGAGAACACGCGCACCCAAACCTGGGTGCGCGCCTCGACGTGATTCCACACGCCAGAGGCCACGCGGCCAATGAGCGCGATCTGGCTGGCAGGCGTGAAAAGTCGTCGCCCGGCGGCCACCCAGCGGGAACGCGAAGCGTCCTGGGGATGAGATCGAAGGTAAGCAGAAAGTTCCAGGCCAATGCACGGATGCAGGCTCAACACCAGCAGATCGGCCGGGGTATCAATGTCCATGCGGGTCGCCGCGCTGGGCGGCAGGCTGCGCACCTCGACCCCGGCCTCGTTTTTCAGCACCCAGCCCAGCGCATTGTCGCGCTCCAGGCGGTGGGGTCTGGCCCACACCGCCTCGGGGCAATTCAACACCATCCAATCCGACGAATGCAGATTATTGGTGATCGCCAGCGGAGACGGCGAGCGAGTCACCTCTTCAATCGCCTGAGCCAACACGTCACGCGGCAAAAGCGGGAGACTGCCCGCGCCGAGGTAGACGAAGGCGTCCGAAGCGTAACGCTCCATCAGGGCCGCCAGCCGCCGCCCAAAATGGAACGCCTCACCCGGCGGGTCAAAGTCCCACACCACCGGCAAATGGGGACGGTCGGAGACCGGGCCGGTTAGTCCACGCTCAGGCGCGGCCACGACCAGCGCAATGCGCGAGACTCCGGGCAGGTTAGCGGTCAGCTTCACGGCGTCGCGCATAGCGGCGGCGCGTCCCCCGGCCACCCACTGTTCCACCTCCCCCGGCCCTTCGCCGCCGAGGAAAATCAGGACAGTCGTCGTCATATCGCATAAAAACGGCGGGGAACCGCCGTAGGGCGGTTCCCCGCGCGTGAATAGTCGCTTCCTCAAACTGGGTCAGCCGATTTCGGGGTCAATCAACCCGAAATCCCCGGTGCGGCGGCGGTAGAGCACGTTGATGCGGTTGCTGTCGGCGTTGTAAAAGACAAAGAAGTCGTGGTGACCAAGCATCTGCATCTGTTCGATGGCTTCGGCCTCGTTCATGGGGGTGAGGGTGAAGCGCTTGCGCCGCACGACCACGCCCGCCGGCGCGAGCGCTTCGACGGAGGTCTCTTCCACTTCTTCCGGGAGCGCGGCGAGGGCTTCTACCCCCACGCCATGGCCGCGCCCACGCCAATGCTTGCCTTTATAGCGCTCGATCTGGCGCTGCATTTTGTCCAGCACCGCGTCCACCGCGGCGAAAATGTCATCCTTGCGCTCTTCGACGCGCAGCACCACCCGATTGGCGTGGATCGTGAGCTGCGCCACGTGGCGGTCCGCCGCCGAGCGCGCATTGCGTTCCTCGGCCAGGTCCACCCGCGCCTCGCTGATCGTCGGCAAATACCGGTCCAACTTGAGGACCTTCTTCTCGACATACTCCCGCAGGCGAGTCGAGACACTCATATCCCTTCCCTGGATCGTCACTGAGATTGCCATGGCTACCTCCTGTGAAAGGTGTAATCTACGCCGCCGGTCGTTTCGGCGGCGCGCCAAACGAAGCCCAGATCAAACTAATTGTTAATGTGCCGCCGGGCCGCGTCAGACGAACGCGCCCGGCCCAGCGTAAACCCCCAGACGCGCGCCGCCCCTGCCGCCAACAGCGCCCCAGCGCAGGCCGCCAGGGTCGCGCCGGTCGTGCAGACGTCGTCGACCAGAATCACCGCCTTGCCGTCCACGGCCGCGCGCTGGCCGCGGAAGGCGCCGGCGACGTTCGCCTCTCGCTCGCGAGCGGAAAGGCCGACTTGCGACGGCGCGTGCCGAACCCGCGCAGCGCCGGCGGGCGCGTAGGGCAGCCGCAGCAGGGCGGCCAAAGCGTCGGCCAGCAGCGCCGCCTGGTTGTAGCCGCGTTCGCGCAGGCGCTGGTCGGAAAGCGGGACCGGAACGACGAGATCGGCCGCCAGGCCGTAACCCGGCCAGGCCGCGCCCAGCAAGGCCGCGAGCGAGTCGGCCAAAATAATGTCGCGTTTGTACTTGAGATGGTGGAGCGCACGTTGCAGAGGGCCTTCGAAGAAAGCCACCGAACGCACAGCCGCCAGCGGCGAGTTGGGCTGCCGCAGGCAAGCCGCGCACCGCAGGGTTTCTCCCTCCTGCAGCGGGTAGCCGCACTGCTCACAGACTGGGGCGCGGAGAAAGGCCAGCGAGGCCTGGCAAGCAGGACAGAAACGCTGCCCCTCTCGCCCGCACCCCCCGCACTGCGGCGGGAAGATGATATCGGCCACTGCCCACACCGTCTGGCGCGCGGTGTAGCGC
>DAOTXG010000467.1:0-2329 GCA_034435515.1 Anaerolineales bacterium | reverse complement strand
GCCGGATGGCCTCGTTGATGGCTTCTCGAAACGTCAAAGTGCGCGTGGTCATGCTTCCACCTCTCTAGGGATAACTCACGTAGACGTCGGTCAGGCACTCTTCCACTGCCGGATAGGGGCTCTGCTCGGCGTAATGGACCGCCTCGTCCATTGTCTGGGTGGCCCTGGCGTCAATCTCGGCCAGTTCGGCCTCAGAGACCAGGCTGCGCTCGAGCACCCGCTTCCGGAATTGCTCGATGGGGTCTCGGGCGCGATAGCTGGCCAGGTCTGCCTCGGTGCGATAGGCGATGGCGTCACCCTGGAAGTGGCCGTAGTAGCGGAAGGCCTTGGTTTCGATGAGGGACGGCCCTTCGCCGCGCCGCGCTCGGGCTACCGCCTCACCGGCCGCCTCGTAGACGGCGAAGAGGTCCGTGCCGTCCACCAGCACGCCGGGCATGTTGTAGGCGGTCGCTCGATCGGCGAAACTCTTGCTCGCACCGTGATAGGTCCACGGCGTGGACTCGGCGAACAGGTTGTTCTCGCACACGAAGACGACGGGCAGTTTCCAGATGGACGCCAGGTTCATCGCCTCATGCATCGTCCCCTGCTCGGCCGCGCCATCGCCGTAAAAGCAGGCCGTGACCTGATCGGTGCCCAGGACCTTGGCGGTGAGGCCGGAGCCGCAGGCCAGGGGCCCGCCGCCGCCGACAATGCCGTTGGCCCCCAGCATGCCCTTGTCAACGTCGGCGATGTGCATCGAGCCGCCTTTGCCCTTGCACGAACCGGTGGCCCGGCCATACAACTCGGCCATCATCGCCTTGACGTCTACCCCCTTGGCAATGCAGTGACCGTGGCCTCGGTGGGTGGAGGTGATGAAATCGCGATCGGTCAGATGCGCGCATACCCCCGCGGCAATGGCCTCCTCGCCGGCGTACAGGTGGACAAAGCCCGGCAGATTGCCAGCGGTGAACAATTCCGCCACCCGGTCCTCGAACGTCCGGATCAGCCGCATCCGCTCGTAGATCCAGAGCAATTTCTCTTTGCTAATATCTGCCATGGTAGTCTCCTTTCACTATTTGTGTTCATTCACTTGAGGGGGATCATCTCTTTGTTGTAGTCGCTGAGGAGGCAGTCATAGTATATGCTCCGTTCTGAGGTCAAAGCGGTAGGCTTTCTCTGGCCTTCCCTCCGGCAAGAAAAAGAAAGAGGGAATTCATATAGCATGAATTCCCTCTGTGTGCCTTTCCAGAGCAAGAAAAAGGAAGCCAAATACATGCCGTGCCTGCAAGCCATTCCACCACGGGCGGGGTAAGAGCATCCTTTCCCTACGCTGGCACTACCCAGATCAGGTGCAAAGGGTCGGTGGCCTTAGCAGATCGTCCAGTGCTCTGTCCGACTGGCCATCCTCTCAGCCCAATATGACTGGGCTCCCCTCGGACTGCTCAATTGTGACGTTATGAACATTTATAATGTATCACACAAACCGAACGAGGTCAATCACGAATCTGGTGTTCTGGTGACAGGATTGCCGTCTCCCTCGTCACCCGTTACTCGCCACCCGTCACACGTCTATGCCCCCCCTCACCCGCTGGTACATCAAAACTGCGCTCGGTTACTTCGTCGCCGCCCTGCTCGTGGGCCTGGCGCTCGCTCTCCGGTCGGTCGTCGCGCTGCCGCCCTTCTTCAACGCGCTGACGCCGGTGTATTTTCACCTGCTCATGGTCGGCTGGGTTACGCAGCTGATCTTTGGCGTAGCGCATTGGATGTTTCCCAAGTATTCGGCGGAGCAGCCGCGCGGCGACGAGCGCCTCGGCTGGGCGACGTACTGGCTGTTGAACGCAGGCCTGATCCTCCGGGCGATAGCCGAACCCTGGGCCGCGCTGCGCCCAGGGGCGATCCCGGGCTGGGGGCTGGCGCTCTCGGCCGTCCTGCAATGGCTGGCCGGGATGGGCTTTGTCGTCAATACGTGGGGGCGGGTGAAGGAAAAGTGAGGGGGCAACCGCAAGGGTTGCCTCTATGCCAGACCCTAAGGGTCTCAGAGACCCTTAGGGTCTGAGGGAAGTTATTTTGGGACAGCCCCTATGCCCCGCCTGAGCGTCTATCTCATCCGCACCGCCCTGCTCTACCTCGCCGCCGGGTTTACCTTTGGCGGGCTGATGCTGTTCAACAAGGGCCTGCCGTTCGCGCCGGCCCTCTGGCGGCTGCTGCCAGCGCATGTCGAGTTCGTGCTCGTCGGCTGGACGATGCAGCTGGCGATGGGCGTGGGGTTCTGGATTTTGCCGCGTTTCATCCGGGGGCCAGCGCGCGGAGATGAGCGCCCGGTGTGGCTGGCCTACATCCTGCTCAACTT
>DAOTXG010000466.1:0-9380 GCA_034435515.1 Anaerolineales bacterium | reverse complement strand
CGGGGCGTGCATCTGCTGGTCGAGAAGCCCATCGCGCTGACCGCCGAACACGCCTGGCGCATGGTAGAGGCCGCCGAGAAAGCCCAGGTCAAAACGCAGGTCGGCTTTATGTTCCGTTTTGGCGAGCCGACGCCAATCACGCCACGTTTCATTTCACCGACGCGCCCGACCGCCCGCCGCAGACTATCGCCTCGGACGAAGATGTTTACCGGCGGCAATTGCGGGATTTGTTGGACGCGATCCGCACGGGCGGCGAGACCCGCACCCCGCTGCGGGAGGGGGCCAAATCACTCGACCTCGCGCTGGCAGCCACCCGCTCGGCGGAGTGCGGGATGCCTGTCTCCCTGTTGAGGTAAACACGGCCATGAACCTTACTCTCTCGCCGGAGGGCGACCTCAGCTTCGAGTCCGCCCTCGTCTCCCTCCACGACCTGCGCCCCGTCCTCAACGACCACCCGCTGGAAGATTATTACCTCGCGCCCGCCCCTCACCCCCGGCCTTTCTCCCCAACGGGGAGAGGGGAGAGTCTCCGCTATAGCGCGCCGGCGCTGGGCAACGCGACGTTTGTCGTCGAGGTCGAGAAGCCGCTTGGGGAAGCGCCTTCTACTTACTATTTACTCCGTTACTGGCTCGAAGGCCTCGACGACGACCTGATCCTCGACTCCTTCGGCCTGCGCTTCGAGCGCGTGGAGAATCTGCGCGCCTATCTCCGGCATGGCTATTTCAGCTGGGACGGCAGTTTCTACGTCGAGCCGGAGGCGATGGGCGACTTTGAGGACTACGAGGCGCGCCCGGAGACCGGCTATGGCATGACGCAGCTCCTGCCAAGTGGCAGCGGCATCCCCATGCCACGTGGCAGCGGCATCCCTATGCCGCGCGCCCGCCTTGAACCCCGCGCCGCCGACCCGGTGCTGGTGCAAGTCCGTGTGACTCCGGGGGGTGAGGGCGCCGCCGTCTTCATCTTCAACGTCGGCGATCTCCTCGTTCAGCGCACGTATTCGCTCGCCTCGCTTGGGCTGAGCGGCCCGCTGCACGTCTTCGAGTGGACGGCTGACCGCGCCTGGCCCCAACCCGTCGAGCAACTCTCCCTCACCTTGCCCGCGCACGAGGGGGCGCTCCTGTTCCTGAGCCCCTCCCCCATTGCCGCTGCGCCAGAGCAGTTCCCATGATCCGCCATTCTGTAGTGACGACTTTAGTCGCCGTGCCGGTTCTCGTTCTCGGCTTCGGCCCGCGCGACTTCGCCGCCGACGTTCACGCCGGCCTGTTCGTCGGCTGGCTGCACCACACCGCGCCGCTCATCGCCGAGCGCCGCGTCGGGCGCGGGCGGGTGCTGGCCTCTACCTTTCGCCTCAGTCAACATCTGACCACCCACCCCATCGCCGCGCTCATGCTGCGCGACATGCTGGCGCAGCTGACGACCTCCTGACGATCCACGGCTTTGCCATAATCGGCCCGCAGAGACCGACGCGGTTTCCAAAACCGCGTCGGTCTGCCCACAGCCCCAAGATGCGCGGGGATGGACATAGGGGTATAATCGCCGCAATCCCGACAGAAGACCATGCCCCTACCGTGCGAGTATGAGTAACGCGAGGGGCGCGCGTGGCGCGATGGAAGTGACACGATCCGGGCCGTTCGCGTTTCTGGCGGGCGGCCCGGCTTGATTTAGCAGGAAGCCTCATGCCTCGCATCTTCGACAACATCGAACAACATCTCCTGCCGGCCCTCACCCAAACGTTGACCGTCTCCTACCGGGCTGACTTCTGCGTGGGGTACTTCAACCTGCGCGGCTGGAAAGAACTGGATCAGTACGTGGAGCGGTGGCCGGGGGGCGAGGGGCGCTGCTGCCGATTACTGGTGGGGATGCACCGCACGCCCCAGGAAGAACTTCGGCAGGCCCTGAGTTTGAGCGGCGCAGAGACAGGCATAGATAACCCTGAAGCCGTCCGGCTCAAACGCAAACTGGCCGAGGAGTTTCGCCATCAACTGATGCTGGGCGCGCCGACCAACGAAGACGAGGCCGGTCTGCGCCGTTTAGCCCGGCAGTTGCGCGAGAAGAAGCTGGTGGTGAAACTACACCTGCGCCACCCTCTCCACGCCAAACTCTACCTGCTCTTCCGGGACGACTTCAACAACCCCATCTCCGGCTACCTGGGCAGCAGCAACCTGACGATTTCCGGGCTCTCGTATCAAGGCGAGTTGAACGTAGACGTGCTTGACCACGACGCCTGCCAGAAACTCAGCCGCTGGTTCGACGACCGCTGGAATGACGGCTTCTGCCTGGATATTTCCGAGGAGCTGATTGCCGTCGTCGAGGAGAGCTGGGCGCGTGAAGAGCCGCTGACTCCCTACGAAGTCTACTTGAAGATGGCCTACCACCTGGCGCAAGAAGCCCGCGCCGGGCTGAGTGAATTCAAATTGCCGCCTGAATTTCGAGCGAAGATGTTCGAGTTCCAGTCCGCCGCGGTGAGGATTGCCGCTCATCACCTCAACCGGCGCGGAGGTGTGCTGCTGGGCGACGTGGTCGGATTGGGCAAAACGCTGATGGCCGCCGCGCTGGCCCGCATCTTTCAGGACGACCATTCGCTCGAAACGCTGATCATTTGCCCGAAGAACCTCGTCCCGATGTGGGAGGAGTATGCCCAGGCGTACCGGCTGGTCGCGAAGGTCCTGCCAAGCAGCCGCGCCCTCGGGGAACTGCCCGAACTTCGCCGTTATCGGCTGGTTGTGATTGACGAGAGCCATAACTTCCGCAACCGGGAGGGCAAGGTCTATCGCGCCATTCAGGAATACATCGCGACCAACGAAAGCCGTTGTCTGCTGATCTCCGCCACCCCCTACAACAAAACCTATCTCGATCTGTCGGCGCAGTTGAGGTTGTTTGCGCCTGAAGACCGGGATTTGGGCGTCCGCCCCGAGCGGCTGCTGCGGGAGATTGGCGAAGCCGAGTTTATCCGCCGCCACCAGGCTCCGCTGCGCTCGCTGGCCGCGTTTGAGAAGAGTGAGTATGCCGACGACTGGCGCGACCTGATGCGGCTGTACCTCGTCCGGCGCACCCGGAGTTTTATCGTGGCGAACTACGCCGAAAAGGACGAAGCCGGCCGCCCGTTTCTTCGCCTGGCCGATGGATCGCCCTCGTATTTCCCGACCCGCGTTCCCAAAACCCTCAAGCTCGACCTGAGCGAGCGCCAGCGCACCGACCAATATGCGCAGTTGTATTCCGACGAGGTGGTGGACGTCGTCAAGCGTCTCAATCTGCCGCGCTACGGCCTGGCCAATTACCTGAAACCGGAGGCCGCACAACTGGCCAACGCGGCTGAGAAACAGGCGCTGGACAATCTCTCGCGAGCGGGAAAGCGGCTGCTGGGTTACTGCCGGATCGGCCTGTTCAAGCGGCTGGAAAGCAGCGGGCAGGTGTTCATTCAATCGTTAGATCGTCACGTGCTGCGGAACTTTGTGTTCCTGCACGCCCTGGAGCAAGACTTGCCGCTGCCCATTGGCACGCAGGAGGCGGACATGCTCGATCCGGGGAACAACGACGAAGACCCTGACGCGGCGCAGCTGGTCCTCGACCCGGACGAGGCGGAGGCCGAGGAGATCGAGGCGGACGCGGCCCCGGAGGCGGCAGCCGTCTTTACGCCGGACACGTACCGGCAGCGGGCCCAACAGGCTTACGAACTGTATCGGACAATATATCGGCGCCGCTACAAGCACTGGCTCCGCCCCTCGTTGTTCACCCCGGCGCTCAGGCAGCAACTCCAGGAAGACGCGGAGCGGCTGATCAGCGTGCTGAATACGAGCGGCGCGTGGGACGCCCGGCGCGATCAGAAACTCAAACGCCTCGAAGAACTCGTCACGGCGGATCATCCTGACGAGAAAATCCTGGTGTTCACGCAGTTCGCGGACACGGCGCGCTATTTGACCGCCGAGTTGAAGCGGCGCGGGGTGCGGGCCCTCGAAGGCGTGACCGGCCAATCCAAAGACCCCACGCAGCAGGCGTGGCGTTTCAGCCCGGTCAGCAACGACAAGGACATCTCGCCCGACCAGGAACTGCGGGTGCTGATCGCGACCGACGTGCTGAGCGAAGGCCAGAACCTGCAGGACGCCGCGATCGTCGTGAACTACGACCTGCCCTGGGCTATCATCCGGCTGGTGCAGCGCGCGGGCCGCGTGGACCGCATCGGCCAGAAGGCGGAGGCGGTCAAGTGCTATTCCTTCCTGCCGGCCGAAGGGGTCGAGGGGATTATCCACCTGCGCGCCCGGGTGCGGCAGCGGCTGCGGGAGCAGGGCGAAGTGCTTGGAACCGACGAGCAGTTTTTCGAGGACGACCGCCACGATCAGAACCTCCGCGATCTCTACACCGAGAAATCCGGTATCCTGGACGACGAAGCGGAGAGCGAAGTGGATTTGGCCTCATATGCCTATCAAATCTGGCATAACGCGACGAAGGACAACCCGGCGCTGGCAAAAAAGATCGCCGACCTGCCGGATGTGGTGTATTCCACGCGGGCGCTAGACCCGTCAGGTCTCCGAGACCTGACGGGTCTGAAACCCGGGCCCGAAGGCGTGCTCGTTTACATGCAGACTGCGGAAGGAACGGATTCGCTGACGTGGATAGATCGGGAGGGCCAAAGCGTGACGCAGTCGCAGTTGGCCGTGCTGCGCGCCGCCGAGTGCCCGCCGGATACGCCGGCGATTCCGCGCCATCCCCAGCACCACGAACTGGTGCGCCGGGGCGTGGAGCAGATGATGCAAGAGGAGAAGACCGTCGGCGGGCAGCTGGGGCGGCCCTCGGGCGCGCGCTACAAAACCTACACCCGCCTCAAAGCCTATTACGACGATTTGAAGGCCCGCACGCCCCTGTTTGCCAGCGATGAACTGCTCCGCGCGATTGACGCGCTGTACCGCTACCCGCTGCGTTCCACCGCCGCCGACGTCCTCAACCGCCAGCTCAAGGCGGGCATCTCAGAGGCCGACCTGGCCGAACTGGTGATCAACCTGCGGAATCAGGGTCGACTCAGCCTGATTCAGGAAGACGACGACGAGTCCGGGGCGGAGCCGCGCATTATTTGCTCGCTGGGGTTGTTCGAGCCATGACCATCCGCTTTCGCCGCGCCCGCGTGCATCTGGAGAACTTCGACTTCAAAACCCTGTTCGTGGAGGAATTGGGCTGGGCGCGCCACGCGGGCCGCCCGTTCCACGTGGAAGTGGACAGCGCCCGGTACCGCCTGGCACCCATCGCCCAATTGGGCGGCATGGTCGTCTATCTGTGCGAGCCCCCAGCCGACGGCGACTTCCCCGCCGCCAGCGCGCGCAAGAAAATTGACAAAGACGTCGCCAAACTGTCCTTCGAGCACATCGTCGTCTTTGTGGATGCCGGGCGCACGAAGGCGACGTGGCTGTGGGTGAAGCGCGAGCCGGGCAAAACGACCCGACCGCGCGAGCACACTTATAACAAGGACCAGCCGGGCGACTCGCTCCTGCAAAAACTCGCCGGGATCGCGTTTGACCTGAGCGAACTCGACGCCGAGGGGCAGGCTTCCATTGCCGTTGTGTCCGGCAGGGTGGCGAAAGCCTTTGACGTAGAGCGCGTCACCAGGCGGTTCTACGACCGGTTCAAAGAAGAGCACGCCGCCTTCCTGAAGTTCGTCAAGGGCATGGACGCAGCGGACGAGCGGGCGTGGTACACCTCGGTCATGCTCAACCGGCTGATGTTCATTTACTTCATCCAGAAGAAGGGCTTCCTGGACGGCGACCCGGATTATTTGCGAAACCGCCTGGAGTGGTCTAAACAGGCCGGGCGCGACCGCTTCTACCGGGGCTTCCTCGTCCCGCTGTTCTTTGAGGGCTTTGCCCGCGAGGAGCAGGAACGCTCGCCCGAAATCCGCCAGTTGCTCGGCAAGATTCCGTATCTCAACGGCGGGCTGTTTTTGCCGCACAAGCTTGAAACGGCGCACGGGGTAACCCCCACCCCCGGCCCCTCCCCCATTTCTGAAAAGCGACATGGGGGAGGGGAGATTCAAATCCCCGACTCCGTCTTTGAGCGGCTGTTCCAGTTCTTCGACGGCTACACCTGGCATCTGGACGAGCGCCCGCTGCGCGCCGACGACGAGATCAACCCCGATGTGCTGGGCTACATCTTCGAGAAGTACATCAACCAGAAGCAAATGGGGGCGTACTACACGAAGGAAGACATCACGGGCTACATTTGCCGCAACACCATCCTGCCGTTCCTGCTGGATAAGCTGGGCACATTGCGCTACGACGCGGTGCATTCCCTCCCGCTCACGGACGTCGAGCCATACATCTATCCGGCGGTGAAGCAGGCTGACTATCTGCCGACCGAGACCGGGCGCGAATATGCCGCGCGGCAGAAGCGGTTGGCAGACCTTCGGGGTCTCGGAGACCCCGAAGGTCTCCGCCTAACAGTCAACGACCTCATCACCTACAACCTCGACGTCGAGCGGTTTGTCCAAGATTGGCTGCGCGCGCTAGACGACCCCCTGACGCTGCGCGCGTTTTACTTCGAGTGCCTGACTAAACTCACGGTGCTAGACCCGACCGTCGGCAGCGGCGCATTCCTGTTCGCGGCGATGAACATCCTGGAGCCGCTGTACGAAATCTGCTTAGACAAGATGCCGCATTGGGCCGGGCCGAAATACGCTTACGCGGACTTCAAGGCTGAACTCGCGCGCATCGCCGATCACCCCAACCGCCGCTATTTCATCTACAAGAGCATCATCGTCAACAACCTGTACGGCGTGGACATCATGGAAGAGGCGACGGAGATTTGCAAACTGCGGCTGTTCCTGAAACTGGTCGCGCAGATTGACGACGCCGACCACGTCGAGCCGCTGCCGGACATTGACTTCAACATTCGCGCGGGCAATACCCTGGTGGGCTACGCCAGCCTGGCCGAGGTGGAGCAGGCGGCCAGCCGCTCGCTGTTCAACCTCAACCTGCCGCAGAAAATCCGCGAGGCCGACGTAGCCATCCGCGCCTTCCGCGAGTTGCAAACGCGCCTGGGCATCAGCGCGCGGGCGCTGGCGCAGGCCAAAGCCGATACACAGGCCAAACTGGGGGAGATCGAGAAAGAGTTGAACGAAGCGCTGAAGAACGAATACGGCGCGCGAAGTCTCGAAAAGTTCGTGGAGTCGCACCGGCCCTTCCACTGGTACGTTGAATTAAACCAGATCATGCAGGATGGGGGCTTTGACGTGATTGTGGGGAATCCGCCGTACGTTGCGGCGGGTGAGATCAAGAAGCAGTATAGCATCCGAGGCTTTGAAACCGAGAACAGTCCTGACATCTACGCAAATGTTGTTGAGCGCGTCAACTATCTACTCTCTGACTCTGGACGGAGCGGCGCGATCGTTCCCTTGTCCATAACATTCAGTGGTGATTTCAAGACTCTCAGAAGTCTTCTGTTGCGCCAAAATAGGGTGAATTGGTTTTCGTCGTATGACAATATTCCAGCGCCCATCTTCTCTGGTGTCAGCCAGCGATGCACCATCTGGGTCGGTAGCCGCAACTCAGAGGATGCTACCTCAGCGGTACATGTTGCCCCTATGCGCCGATGGCGGGCCGAATATCGTCCGGCGCTCACCGCCAACATTTCCTACACCCAGGCAGTCAAGCATGCAGGTGCCAACATGCTTCCTAAATATGCCAGCGACTTGCAGGCTGACGTGTACGCCGGAGTAGCGAGTGCAATGTCTCAACCCATGACTCGTTACTTGTATCCACATCGAAGTGCAGCCTTCCACTTCGGGTTTTCGCCCACGGCACGGAACTTCGTTTCGGCTTTCGAAGACGAGCCGCCAGTGCTGCACTCCGAGACTTTGAAAAGGTTGCCAATCTCTGACGTCGGATACCTACCCGCAAAGGATAGGGCTGTTGCGGGCGCGTTATTGGCAATCGCGGTTGGCGAAGTTTTCTTCTGGTACTGGCTTACTGTTGGCGATGGTTTTCATGTTACGAACGGTACGCTCTCCGTCTTTGCTTCTGTGCTTAACGTGATAGATGAAGGCACATTTGCGTTGATTGCCAGACTCGGTGACTTGCTCCACCAACGACGATTTGAAGCGTTAGTTTTCAAAAAGAATGCGGGAAAGTATGTCGGAAACTTCAACTATCGCGGACTATTTTACTTGACTCGGCGCAGTGACTTGCTCCTTCTGGCTGGTTTGGGTCTGAGCCGATCGCATGCCGAAGAGGTCTTCTCATATGTCCAGAGGGTACTTTCCATCAACATTAGTGCTGGTGAAAAAGCAATCCCCGAAAAAGTAAAAGCGAAGTTCCCACTTAATCCCATTGATGAATCCCAACAAGAGCGACTTTTACATGAAATTGACCGCACGCTGGCGCGGCACTACGGGTTTACGGACGAGGAGTTGGATTTCATCATCAACTATGACATCAAGTATCGGATGGGGAAGGAAGCGGAGTAGACCTTCGGGGTCTTTGGAGACCCCGAAGGTCTTTGCCTGGGAACCCTCGCCGATCTGGCAGACCTACGGGGTCTCCCAGACCCCGTAGGTCTTGACATGCTGAAAGAAACGCCATGCAAAAGCTAACGCCGCTGGAGCCAGGCAAGTATTACCACATCTACAATCGCGGCATCAACCGCGAGAACATCTTTTTTGAAGAGCGCAACTATCACTACTTTCTACGGCTGTATGCCCGGCACTGCGCGCCAGTGGCCGAAACGTTTGCCTATTGCCTGATGCGGAACCACTTCCACCTGCTGGCGCGGATACGCGAAGTTGCAGACCTTCGGGGTTTTGAAAACCCCGAAGGTCTAAACCCCGAAGGTCGGACGACGCAAGCCTTCTCGAATTGTTTTAACGCTTACGCCAAAGCCATCAATAAGGCTTATGGGCGCACGGGCAGCCTGTTTCAGCATCGCTTTGGCCGCGTCGAGGTTGACTCTGACCGGTACTTTGCGGCGCTCGTGCGCTACATTCACTTCAATCCGCAGAAGCATGGTTTTGTGGAAGATTTCAGGACGTACCCGTACTCCTCCTACGCGGCCTTTCTCACGGATCACCCGACGCGCCTGAACCGCGCGGCAGTGCTGGACTGGTTCGGCGGCGCGGCGCAGTTCGTCGAGGCGCACGGTCAGCCGCCGGACGAGACGAACCGCTACGCGCCGGAAGATGATTAAAGACCTTCGGGGTCTTCGCGAAGCAGACCCCGAAGGTCTAGATCAGCGCGGCGGGCGACGCCAACGCAAAGCCGCCGACCTGGCGCGGGATATTGTCGGGACCTTATCGGCGATGGCGAACGCCGACGGCGGCGAGTTGGTCATCGGCAATGGGATTAGAAGATGAAACTGAAGAAGAAGCGGAGGAATAAGCCAATGGTTGTCATCGAACTGCGCCA
>DAOTXG010000465.1:0-4505 GCA_034435515.1 Anaerolineales bacterium | reverse complement strand
AGGTCTTTACCGACCCTGCGTTTGTAGTGGCGCACGGCAGCGCGTCGCCCGCCCGCGAGAACGCGCCAAGCGTGGCCCTCCCCTTAAAATTGCGCGGCGAGAACCTCGGCGAGATCATGCTCGCCCTCTCTCCTGACCAAACGGCGCTGGCTGAGGAAGACCTGGCCCTTGCCGCCGCCATCGCCGACCAGGTGGCGCTCTCGCTGGACAACGCCCGCCTGATCGAGCAGACGCAGCGGCGCGTCTCCGAACTCGCAGCCATCAACGAGATCAGCCAGGCGCTCACCTCGCCATCGATCGCGAAGCACCCCAGTCGGGGACAGGCCCTGCGCGCGCAACTCCAAGAAGTCGGCGAGAAGCTGCTCAAACTTTTCGGCGTGCACAGCGGCTACATCGCGCTGTACGACCCGGAGACCGACCTCATCGAAATCCCCTTCTTCGCGGAAGAGGACGAGCGCCTGTCGATCGATCCCATCCCGCTCGGCGAGGGCGTGGCGAGCGTCATCATTCGCTCGCGCCAGCCGCTGCTGGTCAACCACGACGCCGAACGGCGGCTCCAGGAGTTGGGCGCGCGTCTCGTCGGCCAGCCGGCCAAATCTTTCCTCGGGGCGCCCATCATCGTCGGCGACGAGGTCATCGGCGTCATCAACGTACAGAGCACCCGGCGGGAGGGCCTGTTCAACGCGGCCGACGTGTCGCTGCTGACGACTATCGCCGCCAACGTCGGCGCCGCCATCCAGAACGCGCGGCTGTTCGAGCAGACCCAGGCCGCGCTGTCCGAGAACACTACCCTCTACCAGGCCAGCCGCGCCCTGGCGGCCGCCGAGACCCCGCAAGAGATCCTGGAGGTCATCGCGCGAAGTGGTCACGCGCTCCCACCGGCCGCCGACTGCGCCGCGCTGCTGAGCGTCCACTACAGCAGCCTGGGCGAGCCGACGGAAATCGAATGGATCGCCCTCCACCCGTTTGTAGAGACGCACGCCAGCGCGTCGCTGGGCGAACGTTTCGCCGCCGCCGAGGCGCCGCTGTGGTTCAAATTGGGCGATGAGCCGCTGGTCATCAACGACGTTCACACCGCCCCGCAGGTCGATCGCGAAGCACCCCGTAAGGGCACGCCGAGCGTGGATCCGGCGACGCTGAAAACTTTCGAGCAGCACCACATGGCCGCCGTCTGCCTCGTCCCGCTCCATTCAGGCGGGCGGCTCATCGGTTTCCTGGCTGCTACGGCCAGCCAACCGGCCGTGTTTGCCCCCCAAGAAATCCGCTTGCTGCGCGTCCTCGCCGACCCGATTGCCGTCGCGCTCGAAAAGCTGCGCCTGCTGGCCGAGACGCGCCGCCGCGCCGAGCAATTGGAGACCGCCGCCGAAGTCAGCCGCGCCTCCATCTCCGTGCTCGACCCCGACGAACTGATCGTGAAGACGGTCAACCTGATCCGCAAGCGCTTCGACCTGTATTACGCGGCGCTGTTCCTGGTGGACGAGACGGGCCAGTGGGCCATGCTGCGCTATGCGACGGGCGAGGCCGGGTACGAACTGATGGCCCGCAAGCACCGCCTCGAAGTGGGCGGCCGCTCGATGGTGGGGACGGCGATCAGCCGCCGCCAGGCGCGCATCGCGCTGGACGTAGGCCGCGAAGCCGTGCGCTTCGCCAATCCTTTGCTCCCCGACACCCGCTCGGAGATGGCGCTCCCGCTGGCGGTGGGCGAGACGGTGCTGGGCGCGCTCGACGTGCAATCCACCCAGCCCAACGCCTTCACCGAGGCCGACATCACCGTCCTGCAGACGATGGCCGACCAGGTGGCGACGGCGCTGCAAAACGCCCGCCTCTACGCCGCCGCGCAGCAGGAACTGACGGAACGCAAGCGCGCCGAGGAGTCGCTCATCAAATTCCAGCTCGGCATCGAGCGCTCCACCGAGGCCGTCTTCATCACCGACACGCAGGGCAACATCCTGTACGCCAACCCGGCCTTTGAACAGGTCTACGGCTTCAGCCGTGAAGAGGCGCTGGGCCGCACCCCGCGCATTCTCAAATCAGGCTTGCTCTCGCAGGAGAGTTACCAGCAGTTTTGGGAGACGCTGCTGAACAAGGGCACGGTGGCCGGCGAGATCATCAACAAGACGAAGGAGGGGCGGCTGATCAACATCGAGGGCGTCAACAACCCGATCCTCGACGAGTCCGGCGACCTCATCGGCTTCCTTTCCATCCACCGCGACATCACCGAGCGCAAGCGGGCCGAGTTGGACGCGAGCCGCCAGCGGCAGCAGCTGGCCGCCGCGAATGAGATTGGCCGCGCGGCGACCTCCACGCTCGACCTCGACGTCCTGCTCCGCACTTCGGTGGACCTCATCCGCGACCGCTTCGGCCTGTACCACGTCTCGGTGTTCATCGTCGAGCCTGGCTCGCGCCTGGCCGTCCTGCGCGAGTCCACGGGCGAGGCCGGACAGCAGCTCAAAGCCATCCATTATCAGCTGGCCGTCGGCTCCAAGTCGCTCGTCGGCAGCGCGCTGGCCACGCGGCAGCCGATTATCGTGCAGGACGTAACACAGGACCCGAATTACCTGGTCAACCCCCTGCTCCCCGACACCCGCTCCGAAGCCGTCCTGCCCCTCCTGGCGGGGAACGTCGTCATCGGCGCGCTGGACGTGCAGAGCACCCTCGCCCACGCCTTCGGCCACGCGCGAGGCGCGGAAATGACCATCCTCACCACGATCGCCGACCAGCTGGCCGTGGCCGTGCAGAACGCGCGCCTGTTCGAGAAGACTTCGCGCCAGGCGCAGCGCGAGAAGCTGGTGAGCGAAATTACCGGCAAAATCCGCGCCGCCGGCGACGTGGACCAGATGCTCCGCACCGCCGTCGGCGAACTGCGGCGGGCGTTGGGCGTCAGCCACGGCGTGGTGCGCCTCGGCCTGCCGCCCAAAGGAGACGATGGCAACGGCGCAGGGGACGGAAGTCAGGGTAATTGAATACGAGAGATCTATGGCGACGATCATCGCAGTCAGCAATCAAAAAGGCGGCGTAGCCAAGACGACAACCTGTGTCTCGCTCGGCGCGGCGCTGGTCGAACTCGGCCACGAAGTGCTGGCGATTGACCTCGACCCGCAGGCCAACCTGAGCCTGGCGCTGGGCGTCAACCCGGCCAACCTGCACCGCACCGCCGCCGACGTGCTGCTGGGCAACCACAGCCCGATCAGCGTCAGCCGCGAGACTGCCCTGCCCGGCCTCGACCTGATCCCGTCCAACCAACATATGCACATGGTCGAGAAGTTCCTGCACGTGCGCGACAAGTATGAGCAGGCGCTGCGCCAGGCCCTCGCCTCCCTCACCACCTACGACGTCGTCCTGTGCGACTGCCCGCCCGCGCTCGGCGCGATCACTCTCAACGCGCTGGCCGCCGCCGAACTGCTCGTCATCCCGACGCAGTGCGAATACTTCTCGGCCTACGGCCTGAACGAGATGCTCGAGCTCGTCCGCAGCGTGCGCGAGCGGACCAACCCGAACCTGAGTTATCGTATTCTCATCACCCTGCTCGACCGGCGCAATCGCATTCACAAGGACATCCTCGAACAGGTCAAGAGCGCGTTCGGCGACGCCGTCCTCGAAACGGCGATTGAAATTGACACCAAACTGCGCGAGAGCGCGGTCTTCGGCCAGCCCATCACCGGCTATGCCCCCAACAGCCGGGCGGCCCAGCAGTACCGCGCGCTGGCTCAGGAGCTTATGCAATATGCCCGACAAAAAGCTGCACCGTCGGCTTGAGAATCTCTTTGCCGACCGCCGATCGCGCAGCCTCGCGAAGGACACGCCCGCGGCGGCGCCCGACGGTTCGACTGTCGCTCACCGTGCGCCGGCGCAGCCGTCCCCTGACGAGAATCTTCGACGGCCACCCGACCAGCCGATTACCCCCCCGCCGTCGGTAGCAGCGCCCGAGAGCGCGCCGCGGTTGCTCGGCTGGACGTGGGAGACCGATGGCGCGGGCCGCTACACCTTCTGCTCGCCCGAAGTCACCGCCGTGCTCGGCTACTCGGTCGAGGAAATGCTGGGGCAGACGCTGACGAACTTCCTTGTCGAAGATGCTGGCGCAGACGTAGGGGCAGGGCTTGCCCCTGCCCCTGCTGCCCCTGCCCTGAGGGAGGCCTTCAGCCAGGGCCGGCCTCTCGACGATTTGCGCCTGCTCGCCCGCCATAAAGACGGGCCGAGCGTCCCTCTCGTGATGCAGGCGCGACCGCTCTTCGACGACGGCGGGCGCCTCAGCGGTTACCGGGGAGTGACGCACCTCGCCCCGAGCGATGCGCTTCGCGCCTCAGCCATAAGCGATAAGCCACAGGCAGAAATTGAAGTTCCTGCGCCTGCCAGCCCACTCGTAGCGACGCCCGACAGCGCGTCACGCGCCAGCGGCGGCGAGAGGGCGTCCGAGTGGCGGGCGTTTTTGGACAAGCAGGGCGGCCAGGCGTGGGGTTATCTGGATACCGCGCGGGGCCTGTCCAGCGCCGGCGATTTCACCACAC
>DAOTXG010000464.1:0-7884 GCA_034435515.1 Anaerolineales bacterium | reverse complement strand
GCACTTGCAGGAAGGGGAAGGTGTGCCACCGGCCATCGGATGATAGCCCGCCAAACAGCCGCAAGGATATTTCCAACAAATGCTCGACCATGGCGTGCCAGATTGCAGACCATTGGAAAGGCACCATGGTAAACAACGATTTGGCGAGCAAACCGGTCGCGCTGAAAGAGCCGGTGAAAATGTAGTTGATCAGCGGAGAAACGACGGCGGCGGCCAATGGCGCTCCTGCCCAGCCCATGCGCCGCAGCCGGCCGATTTCGGGCGCATCGCGCACAAAGAGTTCTGCGATCAATAATGCAGCGGAAAGGCATACTGCCTCAGGCCGGGTGAGCGCAGCCAGCGCAGTCAATAGAGCCGCGAGACGGCGCCGACCTGCCACGAGGGCCCAGAGTGTTCCACTGACAAGCGCAATCAGCAGACCCGTCTCCATCCCGCTGAAGAACGACCACGCCATCCAGCCACTGCCTGCAAACAGGCCAATGGATAACAATCCGGCTGCTGCTTCGGACGTGCCCAGTCTAGCCGCAATGCGTCTGACCGTGTCGACCAGCACAAGCGCACTTATCCCGAACAAAATGACGCCCATCCCCAAGACTGCCACCGGCATCGCTTCCTTGCTCAGGCCAGCCAGGAAGCCGACGGCGAGCACCAGCAGGTAGAGCAAGCTGGATGCGCCGGTCGTTGGCGCATCGCCGGGGTTGTACTGCAATAACTGGCCGTGGGCCGTTTGCCAGGCATATTGCAGATGAATGTAGGCGTCGTCCAGAGGGAGGGCCGGCATGCCAGAGGATGTGCGGGCGCCGGCGGTCATGAAGAGGGCGCTTACGGCTAACACCAAAGTGAGGACGGCGCCGGCTAAGATTTGAGGCGGCGAGAGTTTTCTTCGGCGGAATGCGAAGGACACACGATGTGATCGGGGAGCCGCCATGCGCCCGATTCTACTTGAGGCGACTGAGAGTCCAAAGGGAAGTTTGATGGGATGTATACACTCGGCGGGCCGGGGCCGGTCTCGGTGTAATCTGCGCTCACTCCTCTACAGTCCCTCACAGTTAGCCGCGCTGGGGATGACGCCGGCGCAGTTGCGAGTGTATTCGCGGCGGGCGGGGGGCGCGTGGCAGTTGGAGACGGACGTGACGGTGGACGAAGCGCGCCAGGTCGTCGTCGTCCGGGTGGCGCATCTGACCGATTTTCGGCTGGCTGGGCCAGCGGGCCGCAAGCTTTACTTACTGTCCACTACTCACCGTCCTTCCCCCGCCACCTCCCATCTCCTCTCCCGCGCTACCTCGGCCAACCGCTTGTCCGGGTACACGGCCACCGGATGCCCGACCATCTCGAACAACCCCATGTCGGAGTATGAGTCGGCGTAAGCGTAACTGGCCGCCAGGTCAACCTCCAGGCCGTTAGCGGCAAAGTAACGGCGGGCGTAGACAGCCTTGTGCTCGTCAATGCACGGCTCGCCCGCCATCCGGCCCGTATAGCGCCCATTCTTGAGTTCGGCGGGTGAGCCGATGGCGTGAGCCACGCCCCACATCTGCGCGATGCTCTTCACAATCGGCGTCGGCGCGCCGGAGACGAGCGCCACGACTTCCCCCTGTCCCAGGTGTTCCCGCAGCCGGGCGAGGATATTCGCGCGGGCGATGGGCGCGACAAACTCGCGCGCCACCCACTCGGCCAGCGTCTGCATCTGCGCCTGGGTATAGCCTCGGAAATACCAGGGGAGATGAGCGCTCCACGGGCGGCGGAAATCGGCCTCGCTCAACAGCCCCAACCGGCGTAGCGCGAAGAGCGGGTAATGCGTCGCCAGAAACGCGCGATGCGTCCACTGCCGCTCGCCCCGGCGCTTGAAAAAGGCCCTGATCCCCTTCCAGACGTTGTCGGAGGTCAGCGTTCCGTCAATGTCGAAGAGGGCGGCGATCCGCGCCATGGACTTCTAAAATACGCAATACGGAATACGCAACGTATTGCGTATTCCGTATTGCGTATTCCGTTGAATGAGTATCGCCTATCTGACCCCGGCTTTTTCTTTGTGCTGCCGCACCAGTTCGCGCCGCAGGATTTTGCCGATCTGCGTCTTGGGCAGTTCGGGGCGGAACTCGATCTCGCGTGGAATCTTGTAATCCACTAACTTATCCTTGCACCACGCTCTGATTTCCTCGACGGTCGCCGTCTCGCCGGGCTTGAGCACCACCCAGGCTTTGACCGTCTCGCCGTACTGCGGATGCGGCACGCCCGCCACGCCGACCTCCAGCACCTTGGCGTTGGCGGCAATCACTTCTTCGACGTCACGCGGCCACACCTGGAAGCCGCCGGCCTTAATCAGCTCCTTCTTGCGGTCCACGACGTAGAAGTAGCCGTCCTCGTCCATGCGCACGATGTCGCCGCTGAACAGCCACTTGCCCCCGCCGTCGCCGAGGTCGCGCAGGACGTTGGCCGTGCCGGTCGGGTCGTTGTGGTAGCCCCACATCACCTGCGGACCGCGCAGCACCAGCTCGCCCACCTCGTTCGGGCCGAGCGGGGTCAGGCCGTCGTCCAGGCTGATCACCTTGCATTCCACGTCCGACAGGGGCAGGCCGATCGAGCCTTCCTTGTTCACGCCATAGAAGGGGTTGCAATGCGAAGCCGTGGGGCACTCCGACATGCCAAAGCCTTCAAACAGTTTGCCGCCGGAAAGTTTCTCGAACTTGGTCTTGATCTCCAGCAGCAGCGGGGCCGAGCCGGAGATGCAGGCGCGGATGGAATTGAGCCTGACCTTGCCTGCCGCCACGTCCGGGTGATTGTTGATCGCGTTGTACAGGCGCGGCACGCCGGGGAAGAGCGTCGGTTGATGCTTATTGATGTTGTCGAACAGGTCCTTCAGGTCGCGTGGGTCGGGAACGAGCGCCATGCGGGCCGCCGCCGCCACGCTCAGGCCCATCCCGGCGACCATGGCGTACACGTGGAACAGCGGCATCGCCACCAGGCAGGTCTCGCCGCCCTCTTTGCAGTCGTGCAGCCAGGCCTTAATCTGCAGGGTATTGGCGACCAGGTTGCGGTGCAGCGCGACGGCCGCCTTCGGCTCGCCGGTCGTCCCGCCGCTATACTGGAACAGCGCCCGGTCAGCGCCCGTGATTTCGACCCGGGGGCGGTCCGAGGGCTGGAAGCGGGAGAGCAAGTTCTGCCACCAGACGTCGCCCGGCTGGAGTTGCTCCACGCGGTGGCCGTCCTTCTTCTCTTTGGCCAGCGTGAACAAGACTTTGAGCAGCGGCGGGAGGGCTTCCTTGATGTTGGTGACGACGACGGCTTTGAGTTTGGAGTTCGGGCGCGCCTGGTTGAGGGCGCCGTAGAACTTGCTCATCGCCAGCACCACCTCCAGCCCGGCGTCGTTGAGCGGCTTCTCCAGCTCGCGCGGGGTGTAGGTGGGGTTCATCGCCACCACCACCCCGCCCGCTTTCAGGATGGCGTAGTAGGCGACGACGAACTGCGGGATGTTGGGCAGCATGATCCCGACCGGCTGGCCCTTTTTCACGCCCAGGCTGGCCAGCCCCGCGGCCAACCGGTCGCTCAGTTCGTCGACCTGGCGGTAAGTCAGCGTCGCCCCTTTAAAAATTGTGCAGACGTGCTCAGGATACTTGCGCGCTGACTCTTCGAGGAAGTGGAACACGGGCAGGTCCGGGTACGGCGCGAGCGAGGCAGGGACTTGCGGATCGTAGTGCTTGAGCCAGGGTTTGTCGTCCATACATTTCCTCCTTATAAATGAGCGCAAACAGGCCAATGGCTTTCACGCGCGGCGCACTCGCACCGCGGACGAAGCAAATGCGTCGCACGTGATAAGTATAGAATTGGGCGGCGCGCATGTCAACGGGAATTTGGAGGCCGGTAGTCGGATTGCGCCGCTTTTTGTTCGCCCCGCAGTTGCACCGCGGCTGGCCCGGACGGCAGTACAATCGCGAAGCATCCCTTTGGGACTGCCGTCTGAACAAAGCGATTTTCCGAGCGCGGAAAACAGGCCAAGCAGCCTCTCAGCGCGGTTGGGTCTCGCGCAGCTGCAAATCGGCAAACGCCGCGACGACCGGGGACTGCGCGCCCGGCGCGATGACGAGCCGCGCAAAGCCAAAGCCGAAACGGGCGTCGTGGAGCGAGGTGGCCAGCACGCCATTCAGGTACACGCGCAGCCGGTCGGCGCGCATCACCACGCGCAGGCGGTTGTCCGCGCCCATGTCCCGACGCAGGGAGGGGTGGTCGGTCCATTTGACCAGTTCCCCGCCCCACTCGGTTTTGTTGTGCCAGCCCACGCGGAAGGTGCCCTGCGCCGAAATCTGAATGACGTAATCGCCGTCGTCGTTAGAGCGCACCTCGAAGCCAGCGCTCATGTAGTCGTGCGCGCCCTCGACGAAGCGGATGGATATGCTGAGGTCAAAGTCGTCCATCGGGCCGGGCGTCCGCAGAATCGGGTGGATCTTGTCGGAGGGCGGGAAGCGCGCCCAGAGTTCGGCGGGCGAGCCGGGGCGCAGTTCCCACTTGTCGGGGCTGAACGTCTTCCAGCCGCGCAGGTCGGGGTCGCGGAAGTCCGCGCCGAGCAGGAGGTCGCCCAGCGCGGGTTCGGGGGTGAGCGAGAGCGGGACGCGGAAATTGACGCCGCAGTAGCGACAGAGCGCGACGCCGTCGGCGATGGCGTCGGCCGGGATGGCCGCGCCGCAGTTCGTGCAACTGATCTCCTGAAGAAAATCCATCTGGGCCTAAAAAGGCGCGCCGCCCGGCCCCGTGACCAGCAGCGCGGCCAGCAGCAGGATAATCAGGCTGACGACGACCAGCACCACGACCTTCTTCTTGTTGAGGTGCGGGTAGTCCGGGTCGGGAGCGCGGGTCATGAGCCGAACAGCTGCAGTTCTTCTTCCTCGGCCTTGGCCAGGATGCGCGCTTGCTCAATCCAGTCCTCGAAGTTCAGTTTGCGCCAGTTCGGCGGGTTGAGCAGGGTGCGCAGTTCGTCGGGCGTGCGGGCGGCCAGGTCGGCGTAGGTGTGGATGCCGACCTTGCGCAGCTCGGCTTCGAGTTTTGGCCCAATGCCGCGAATAGTCGCCAGGCCGGAGGGGTGATTGGCGCGGTAGCGGTTGAACTTTTCTTGCAGGATCCGGAATTCGGCCTCGAGCCGGTCGCGCTCGGCCTGGAGCGCCGCGATTTCGGCCTCTTTGCTCTCCTGCCACTGCTGTTCGCGGCGGGCCAGTTCGTGCCGCCATTCGGCGTCCGCGTCGTTCTTGGCGGCGGTCAGGTCGTCCAAATGCCCGCGCAGACGGCGGGCCTCGTCCATCAGACCGACTTCCTGCTCGCGGCGGTGCGCCTCGGTCGTGCTGAGCTGCTCGATCATCGCGCGCAGCGCCGCCAGGTCGGCGTCCCGCTGGGCCACCTGTTCGCGCAGGGCCTCCAGCATCACCGCCTCGCGGGCAGGCGGCAGCTGCGCCGCCGCGGCCCCGGCCGGCAGGACCATCACCTTATCTTCGGCGGCCTCCGCGCCGGGCGTGGCCTCCTCGAAATAAGAACGCCAGTAAGCCAGGTCAATCCGCCACTCGACGAACCAGCCGAGCAGAAAACCTAGCAGCAGCGCGATGAGCGCGACGATGATACCGGTGGCTGTCATACCTCTCTGTCCTCCTGTGTCGGGGACTGGCCGGGGAGCGCTTCTCTGGTCGCTCCGCCTTCGTCCCCCCGACACACCGCTATTCTACTGTTAATTGCGGATTAGAAAAAATCGGCTTGGGCGGCCCGTCCAGCGCAAATTCGGGCGGCCGGTACGCCGTAGAGACGTTCCGGTGGAACGTCCCCGGTGGAACGTCCCCGGTGGAACGTCTCCCGACTCTAATCTTCAACCAAAGCAGGTCTCAGGCGAAATTAACCTGTGTCGATGACAATGCCCTCATAATCGTAAAGGCTTTAGGCCGTCTAAAAACAACTTCCCGGTATCAGACCCTAAGGGTCTCGGAGACCCTTAGGGTCTGAGCCGAACCTATTCTTGGACGAGACCTTATTTAATCAGGAGACATCCTTATGACCCCCAGAAAAATCCTCTTGACCTGCGGCCTGCTGACTGCGATGGCCGGGGCGGCCCTGGCCGGCGCGGTCGCGGGGGGCAGCGCGGTGTATTGGGCCGTGCGCGACCGCCTGGCGATGGCGCCGGCCCCCGCGCAGCCCCCCCAGGCGTCTGCGCCGGCCGCGCCGCCTTCCGAGCAGCACATTCAGGTAGACGTGAACACAGCCGTGGAAGAAGCCGTCGCCAGAGTCGGCCCGGCGGTCGTCACCGTCGTCAGTCGCCTGCGGCCCCGCCAGGCCGTTGACTTTTTCGGCTTCCCCACCGGCCCGGCGCAAGCGCCCACCGCGTCCGGGTCGGGCGTCATCATCTCGCCCGACGGCTATCTCATCACGAACAATCACGTCGTCGAGGGCGCCGAGTCGCTCGAGGTCATCTTCCGCGACGGGCAGACGGTTCCTGCCCGACTCGTGGGTACCGACCGCTTCGCCGACATCGCCGTGCTGAAGGTCGAAGGGCCGCTCCCCGGCGTGGCCGAATTCGGCAACTCCGACGTGCTCAATCCCGGCGAAACCGTGATCGCCATTGGCTCGCCGCTGGGCGACTTCAAGAACACGGTGACGGTCGGCGTGGTCAGCGCCACCGGCCGCTCGCTGGAGACGGGCGAGGACTACAAGATGGAAGACCTGATCCAGACCGATGCGGCCATCAACCACGGCAACTCCGGCGGGCCGCTGGTCAACCTGGCCGGGCAGGTGATCGGCGTCAATACGCTGGTCGTGCGCGGTAACGGCGCTGCCTTTGACCAGGCCGAGGGGCTGGGCTTCGCCATCGCCTCCAACACCGTCCGGGCCGTGAGCGAGCAGCTCATCGCCAAAGGCTTCGTGTCGCGCCCCTACCTCGGCATCTCGTGGGGGCTGATCACGCCGGACGTCGCGCGGGCCAACGGCCTGCCGGTCGAGTGGGGCATCTACGTCCGCGACGTGGGGAACGGCAGCCCGGCGGCGGACGCCGGCCTCCGCCCCGGCGACATCCTCACCGCCATAGACGATCAGGCGTTCGACGGCGATCATCCGTTCATCAACACCCTGCTCAACTTCTCGGCGGGGCAGACCGTCCAGTTGACGGTGATGCGCAACGGACAGACCCTCCGCGTGCCAGTCACCTTAGGCGAGCGCCCACACGGGGGCTGAGGAAAAGACCAGACCCGGCCGGTCTTGCGGACCGGCCGGGTCTTTTTGTTTTATAATCACCGCCTCATGCGGCCTTTCATCGCGGCGCTGTTCGTCCTGCTCGCCCTCTACCTCGCGCTCTCTCGTTTCACCGAAGTCCAACTGGTCCTGGACACCCTGCGCCGGGGCAACTTCTTTTGGCTGGCGCTGGGCGCGCTGGTGCAAGCCGCCGCGCTGGCCAATACGGCGCTCACCTACCGCGCCATCTATCACCTGCTGGATATGCCCATCTCTCTCCAGCGACTGGTGCTCCTCGCCGCCACGGGCAACTTCGTCAATGTCGTCGCGCCGTCGGGCGGTATGGGCGGCATCGCCGTTTTCATCGCCGATGCGCGCCGCCACAACCTCTCCAGCGCGCGAGTGACAATTGCGGGTGTGCTCTTCGTGCTGTTCGATTACTTTGGCTTCCTGTGCGTGTTGGCCCTGGGACTGCTGGTGCTCATCCGCCGGAATAATTTGAACGCGGCGGAGATTGGAGCCTCGACTGTGCTGCTGGCGACGGCCCTGGCCCTCGCGGCCCTGCTGATCCTTGGCATCCGTTCTGCCCAGGCGCTGGCGCGCGTGCTTGTCTGGACAGCGCGGCTGGTCAATCGCCTCGCCTGGCCGTTTCTCCACCGCGATTACCTCTCGGAGACGCGAGCGCACACGTTTGCC
>DAOTXG010000463.1:0-4918 GCA_034435515.1 Anaerolineales bacterium | reverse complement strand
GCGCGGCCCAGCCCGATGGCGTCCTGCGTCCAGAAGGCGGACAGGCTCACGATGAAGCGCCAGCCAAAGCTGACGAGCAGGGCCAGCAGCAGCGCGGGGCCGAGCGCGAGCCAGTGGAATAGGGTGGGGGGCAGGGTGATGCGATAGACAAGCGCGTACAGCGCCATCATCGGCAGGCCGCGCCACGCCATTTGCGCCGCCGCCCGCCCGAAGTCGCGCGCGCACCAGTAGCCGAAGTAATCCAGTGGGCGCGCCAGGTCGGAGGCGACCTCGCCCAGTCGGATGGATTGCATCATGTCCCACCAGGAAAAGATGGCGACGTAGGCGAGCAGGGCCTGCGCCAGGCCGGTGAAGGTGACGGCGTCCTGCGCGCTGTAACCGGCCACGCGCTCCGCGCTCTGGGAGTTGAAGAGCGCCAGGAGGATGTAGGCGCGCAGCGCGCCGAAGAAGGCGTTCGTCGCCAGCCCGGCCAGGTTGGCCGCGCGATAGGCAAACTGGCGCTGAAAGGCGAGGCGGGCGAGGGCGAGGTAGGCGGACATTTTGATACGGAATACGCAATACGCAATACGTATTCCGTATTGCGTATTGCGTAGGAAATTTAAGGATGTTGCGCGAATGAGACGAGGAAGGTAGTCAGAGACTTTTCGAGCGCCTTCAGTCCTGCTACTGAGCACCACTCGTCGGGGCCGTGGCTGCCGGCGGCGGCGCCCAGCCCGCCCCAGGTGAAGGGCAGGCCCAGCACGTCGGTGAAGAGATAATAGGGCGTGGCCGAGGCCTCCATCGGGCGGACAATCGGCTCGAAACCGTGCGCGCGGTACGCGGCGATGAGCGCCTGCACTGCCGGGGCCGAGAGCGGCGTCTTCGCCGCCGGGTAACCGGAGTCCATTTTCACTTCGATGTCACCGAACCCGCGGCGGGCCAGGTGGTCTTTAATCGCCTGAAACGTCTCCAGCACTTTCATCCCCGGCGCGAGCCGCACGTCGCACAACGCCCGCGCTTCGTCGGGGATGATGGTGTGGCTGCCTTCGCCGAGATAGCCCGACTGCAGACCGTTGATGTTGAGCATGGGCGCGAACTCAAGCTGCCTCAGGAGTTCGAGCGGGGGCAGGTCGCGTTTGAAGCGCGCTATGCCGAGGCGGGCAAGCGTTTCTTCTGTCTTGAAGGTCCCGGCTAATTTGTGGAGTAGTTCTTCGTCGTCCGGCTCGATTTTCCCCAGCGAAGGGATGCCGTCCACCGTGAGTTCCTGGTATTCGTTGACGAGCGTATGGAGGGCCTGCACCAGCCGCCACGCAGGCGAGGCGACCCACGGGCCGAGGCTGGAGTGAAGGACCTCGCGTGGGCCGCCCCATTCGCCGGAGCGGCAGGTGAACTCAATCCCCATCACGCCCTTGGTGCCGAGCGTGATGATCGGCGCGCTCTCAAATGTGTACTGCCCCCAGAACGGCTCGAACGCGGCGTCGGCGCGCAAACGGTCGCGCTGCGTCTGATAAAACTTTGGCAGCGTCAGGCTCCCAATTTCTTCCTCGCCCTCGATGGTCCATTTGACGTTGACCGGCAGGCCGCCGCTGGCGCGGAGCGCTTCCAGGGCGTGCAGAAAAGCCATGAGCGGCCCTTTGGAGTTGCACGCCCCGCGCGCGACAATGCTCTCGCCGCCCTCGGGGTGATTCCAGATTTCGGCGGCGAACGGCGGCGTCGTCCACTTCTGCTCGTCCACCGGCTGGACGTCGTACATGCCGTAGACCAGCAGCGTCTTCGGCGCGCC
This sequence comes from Anaerolineales bacterium, assembly GCA_034435515.1. Taxonomy (GTDB): domain Bacteria; phylum Chloroflexota; class Anaerolineae; order Anaerolineales; family UBA6663; genus DATDRS01. The sequence goes on along the minus strand of DAOTXG010000463.1, from coordinate 3,156 downwards.
GACGTCCCACTCGGCGAAGAGGATCGGGCGGGCTTCGTCGCCAAAGCGCTCCACCCGCGCGCCGCGTTCGGTCAGCCAGCGGCTCAGGAGGTCGGCGGTCTCGCGCAGGCCGACGTTCTGCGCCGAGATGCTCGGCTGGCGCAGGAACTCGCGCGTCCGTTCGAGATGCTCCAGCCAATGGGTATCAATGTATGTGTGGGCCTGGGTCGGGAGGTTCAATAAGGTTTCCTTTTTGCCGCGAATTGCACGAATTAGCGCGAATTGATCGGTTATAATAAATCACGATTTCGTAGTGGCCCTGACGACTGACGCGAAGCGGTCACGACAAGTCGCTTTTGCGATCTGCTGATAATGTAAACGAGATTGGCGGTTACGCGCAAATGCCCATGAGTCCTCCTCAGGGCTTTCCCAAAGCGTGGGAGCAGTTTGTAACCGCGACCCTTATGCGCAGAAAGGATGCTTCCATGCGCACTCAACACTCATTGGACAATCAAACCGATTTCTTCATCCCCTCGCAGGATTTTGAGCCTGCTTACATGCGCCTTTACCGCAGCGGCGAACTGCAGCGCCGCGCCCGCGAGGCCGTGGCGAGCCTGGCCGATTGCCACGTCTGCCCGCGCGATTGCGGCGTGGACCGGCTGGCCGACAAGACCGCCGCGTGCAAGACGGGCCGCTACGCGCGCGTCGGCAGTTATTTCCCGCACTTTGGCGAGGAGGATTGCCTGCGCGGTTGGAACGGGAGCGGGACGATCTTTTTCTCGTGGTGCAATCTCCGTTGCGTTTTCTGTTTTCACCCCGACACGTTCATCTCTACCGATCAAGGCCTCATGACCATTGCCGAAATCTTTGAGCGAGGCGCAAGTGAACAGGCCTGGAAGGGAGGGTTCGTGAGGTTCGGAGATGGAAGTGTGCGTGTAATTACCCGAGAGGGGAGATTGGCGAAGGTCGCTAAGATGTTCTGCCACCCGTTCAAGGGCGACCTGATTAAGATAAAACCGTTCAACTGTCCACCTTTACTCTTGACCCCAAACCATGAGATTTTCGCAGCGCCTAAAAGTGCCCGCAACCTCGTGGCAAAGATGTTAGCGTCAGAGTTGACCAAAGAGTATTACCTTCTAGCGCCCAAAAGAGCGCCGGTCATCAAAGATGTTACCTGGGAAGTTGTTGATGCGCTAACATATCAGACCAATGCAAGCCGAGGTGCGCTGGACTCTGTGCTTACTGCACAGATGACAGGTCGGCGTCATGCCGCATGGAGCGAAACCGAACACTGGTACTTGGTGCCAATCCATAAGATTGAGCGTATACCTTATGCCGGTCCAGTGTTCAACCTTGAAGTAGATGACCCTGACCACTCTTACCTTGCGTCCTCTGTGGTCGTCAGCAATTGTCAGAACTACGACATTAGTCAGGCCGGGAATGGACAGGAAACCAGGCCGGAGCGCCTGGCCGAGATGATGCTGGAACTGCAAGCATTAGGCTGCCACAACATCAACTTCGTCACGCCTGAGCATGTCGTCCCGCAGATTCTCGAAGCCCTGCCGTTGGCCATCGAGCGCGGCCTGCGCCTGCCTATCGTCTATAACACCTCGTCCTATGACTCGCTCGACAGCCTGCGCTACATGGACGGCGTCGTGGACATCTACATGCCCGACTTCAAGGTGTGGGACTCGCGGACGGCGCTGAAATACCTGCTGGCGAAGGATTACCCTGAGGCCGCGCGGCGGGTCGTCAAAGAGATGCACCGGCAGGTGGGCGAGTTGAAGATGGACGAGAACGGGCTGGCAAAGCGCGGCGTGCTGGTGCGCCACCTGGTGATGCCGGGCGAAATCGCCGGGACGCGCGAAATCATGGAGTTCCTCGCCCGCGAAGTCTCGCCGCACACCTACGTAAACGTCATGGCCCAATATTACCCCGCCGGGCGAGTCTCGGCAGAGAAGTTCGCCGAGATCAACCGCCACATCACCCGGCGGGAACACGCGGATGCTGTGGCTATGGCCCGCGAGGTCGGGCTGTATCGCTTCGACGAGCGGCGGGGGATTATAGTCCGATCATGGGCTTGAGTCTCAGTAGATCCAACGAGGAATTCCATTCCCCGGCGACGGCTGGTGAACGGGTGAACGCTGGTGAACGGGTGAACGGGTGAACTGGTGAATGCTGGTGAGCGCTGATTTATTTCGTTACTCACTTGGCGCTTATCAGCCGCTTTCAGCGTGCTCAGCGTTCCTTTCCAGTGGATGGATTACTGTTTAAGCGGTTTGAATCCTTCTCCCAAGGCCTCGTGCGCCTGGCCGATGACGACGAAGGCTTTGGGGTCGGCCTCGTGAATGATGGCTTTGAGCTGGCTGAGTTCCGCGCGGGTGACGGCGCAGAACAGAATCTTTTGCTCCTGCCCCGAATACATGCCCGTCCCCGGCCACATGGTCACGCCGCGCTGCATCTCGTTCAGGATTTTGCCGGCGACGGCTTGCGGCTGAGTCGTGATGATGGTCGCCGTGCGCACCACGCCGGCGCCTTCGAGCGTCGCCTCGGTGGCGAGGCCGGAGACGTAGAGCGCGACCAACGCATAGAGCGCCAGTTCCCAACTAAACGCCAGTCCCGCGACCAGCACCACTCCCGCATCGGTAATCAGATAACTCTGGCTGACCGGGATGCCGCGCCACTGGCCCAGCAGCCGGGCGAGGATGTCGGTGCCGCCGCTCGTGCCCTGCCCGCGGAACACCAGCCCCACGCCGATGCCGCCGATCACTCCGCCATAGAGCGCGTTGAGCACCGGGTCGGGCGTCAGCCCCTCTTTGGGGACGACGAAGGTAAGCGCGTCTAGCAGCGTGGTGTAGGCGACGGTGGCGACAATAGTGCGCCCCAGAAATCGCCGCCCGCCGAGGAAGCGCCAGCCGAGCAGGAACAACGGTATGTTCATGCCCAGGACCATCATCCCGATGGGCAAGGGAACGTAGTTATGGATGATTTGCGCCGTGCCGCTCACGCCTCCCGCGGCCAGTTTGCCGGGGATGTAGAACAGCACCATCGAGAGAGCCTGGACGAGCGCGCCGAGGAGGAGGAGGAAGTAGTCGCGGAGGCGGGAGAGCATAACGTATTGCGTATTGCGTAGAGCGCTGGTGTTACGGATTACGGAATACGCAATACGTAATACGC
>DAOTXG010000462.1:0-5502 GCA_034435515.1 Anaerolineales bacterium | reverse complement strand
GATTGCCAGTCTCGCCGCGCACGCCGACCCGCGCTTGAGGCAGGCCTTGACTGGATGGCTCCTTCTCCGCCCGGCGTTGGCTGATGCTGTCCCGAAAGTTTTAGTCTGGCTCACTGCGGCAGCGCGCGAAGCAATGGCTGCTGAACTTGTAGCCCGCTATATGGCGGCAGTCTACCTTCAAAATTTGTGGCGCACCCGGCTGAAACTTTATCTGGGCGGTTTTTCTGACTTGCCCGATTTCTATTCCAGCCAGTTAGGTTTGCCCCCGGGCGGGGAAGGCTTCGGCAAGCCTGGCCTGGACGCCCTGGCTGACTGGCGCAATCGGCAATCGCCTATAGCCTACAATCATCGGGCTGAGTACCATGTTGTGATGGAGCACGTTTTTGCTTCATTGAAACAACGGGCGCATTCTCATGAGTGGGCGATTGCCAGTTGATCGCCAGAGGATTGAACACTTTCTGCACCGCCTTGGCGAACGCTATCGTGGGCGCGGACGGCTCTATCTCGTCGGCGGAACGACCGATGTTTTTGAGGGACTGCGAACGCGGACACTCGATATTGACCTGACCTTTGAAGTTGCTCCTGCCGACGAGTCGGCATTGGTTCAGGCCATTCGAGAATTGAAAGACTTGCTTTCTGTGAACGTGGAGCAGGTCTCGCCAGCGGACTTTATCCCCTTGCCGGCGGGGTATCGTGACCGCTGCGAATTCATCGGGCGGTTCGGCGAATTGGATGTTTTTCACTTCGATTTGTACAGCACCGCGTTGAGCAAGATTGAGCGCGGCACAGAACAAGATTTCGCCGATGTGCGCGCCTTGCTCGACGCTCGACGCGTCGAGTGGGGCGCCCTCGAAAGCCGCTTTCAAGAGATTCTGGCGCAGTTTGGCGCGCGTAGTTTGAGGCAGGATCCAGAAGAATTCGAGAAAAATTTCCGCGCCCTGGAAGAGATGTGGCGCGCGGCGGGAGGTCAACTTTGACTCAGTTTCACCGATTCGACGCAGTGATCGTGGGGGCGGGCGGGGCCGGGCTGATGGCCGCGTTGCACGCCTCCCAATCCGCCAAAGTCGCGGTCCTGTCCAAGCTCTATCCTACGCGGTCGCACACGGGCACAGCGCAGGGCGGCATCGCCGCCGCGCTGGCGAACATGGAAGAAGACCACTGGGAATGGCACATGTACGACACGGTCAAGGGCGGCGACTATCTGGTGGACCAGGACGCCGCCGAAATCCTGGCCCGCGACGCGATTGACGCCGTCATCGAGCTAGAGCACATGGGCCTGCCCTTCGATCGCACACCCGACGGGCGCATCGAGCAGCGGCGTTTCGGCGGGCACACCGCCAACTACGGCGAGAAGCCGGTGATGCGCGCCTGCAAGTCCGCCGACCGCACCGGCCACATGATTTTGCAGACGCTCTACCAGCAGTGCGTCAAGCAGCGGGTCACGTTCTTCGACGAGTTCTTCGTGGTGGACGTGATCCTCGAGCGCAACATCTGCCGGGGCGTGGTGGCGGTGGAGATCGATACGGGCGAATTGCACGTCTTCCACGCCAAGGCCGTGTTCATGGCCTCGGGCGGGTTCGGCAAGATGTTCCGGGTCACCTCCAACGCCCACTCGCTCACCGGCGACCCGGTCGCCGCCGTCTACCGGCGCGGCCTGCCCCTCGAAGACATGGAGTTCTTCCAGTTTCACCCGACGGGGATGTACAAACTGGGCATCCTGCTTTCGGAAGCGGCGCGCGGCGAGGGCGGCGTGTTCATCAACGGCCAGGGCGAGCGTTTCATGGAGCGCTATATGCCCACGCTCAAGGACCTGGCGCCGCGCGACGTCTGCTCCCGGTACATTTATCTCGAAATCCGCGACGGGCGCGGCATCGGCGGCAAGGATTACGTCCACATTGACATCCGCCCGGAGACGATCAACAAGTACCAGAGCGGCCCCGGCGGCAAGCCGGTGACCGCCGAAGAGCTCGAGAAGAAACTGCCTGACATCATCGAGATGATGCGCGTGTATCAAGGCATTGACCCGATGCGCGCGCCCGTGCCGATCCAGCCCACGGCGCACTACGCCATGGGCGGCATCCCCACCGACAACGACGGGCGCGTCATCCTGGACGAGAAAAACACGCCAGTGGTTGGGCTGTTCGCGGCGGGTGAGTGCGCCTGTGTCTCGGTGCACGGCGCCAACCGCCTCGGCACGAACTCGCTGGTGGACCTGGTGGTCTATGGGCGGCGCGGCGGCAAGGCGATGGCCGCGTTCTGCAAGCAGGCGGCGTTGGCCCACCTGCCCAAAGACCCCGAAGCCGAGGTGGCCGCCGAACTGGAGCGCCTCCGGAACAATAAGGGCCACAAGCGCGAGGCTGCCAAAATCCGCAAGGAACTGCAGGACGTCATGATGGACAACGTCGGCGTCTTCCGCACGGGCGAGATGATGCAGACGGCGCTGAACAAGGTGTGCGAGCTTAAGGAGCGTTACCGGAATATCGAAATTGACGACAAGGGCAAGCGGTTCAACACCGATTTGCTGGAGGCGTTTGAGCTGGGCTGTTTGCTGGACCTCGCCGAGGCGACGGTGCTTTCGGCCCTTAACCGCGCCGAGAGCCGGGGCGCGCACTTCCGCGAGGATTACCCGAACCGCGACGACGCCAGCTGGCTCAAGCACACGCTCGCCTACCACAGGGGCCCCTCGGGCGCGAGCCTGACCAGCAGCGCCGTCGAGTTCAAGTACAAGCCGGTGGTGATCACCAAATTCCAGCCGAAGGAGCGGAAGTATTAGTCAACGGATTACACGGATTGAACGGATGATTTTGGCGGCGGAGAAAATTAAAATCCGAGTAATCCGTTCAATCCGTTGACGAGAAAATACCTATGAGAATCACGCTGAAGATCAAACGCTTTAACCCCGAAACTGACAAGGCTCCACACTGGGAGTCTTACCCCGTGGAAGTGGAGCCGACCGACCGCGTGCTGGATGCGCTGCATCAGGTCAAGTGGTATCACGACGGCACGCTGACTCTGCGGCGCTCGTGCGCGCACGGCATTTGCGGCTCGGACGCGATGCGCATCAACGGGCGCAACGCCCTCGCCTGCAAGCTCCTGATGAAGGATGTGGCGCAAGACGGCGGGACGGTGACGGTCGAGCCGCTGCTCGGCCTGCCGCTGGTCAAAGATCTGATCGTGGACATGGAACCGTTCTTTGCTCACTACCGCTCGGTGACGCCGTTCCTGGTGAATGACGAACCCCTGCCGGAGGACGGACGCGAGCGGCGGCAGTCCCCGGAGGCGCGCGAGCGGTTTGACAAAGGCACGTGGTGCATTTTGTGCGCAGCCTGCACCACCTCCTGCCCGCAGTTCTGGGCCAACGGCGAGTACGTCGGCCCGGCGGCAATTGTGCAGGCGCACCGCTTCATCTTCGACGACCGCGACCGCGCCGCCGCCGAACGGCTGGAAATCCTCGGCGAGCAGATGGGCGTGTGGCGCTGCCGCACAGCCTTCAACTGCACCGAGGCCTGCCCGCGCGAAATCCCGGTGACGCAGTTGATCGGCGAAATCAAGCAGGCGCTGGCGACCGGCCGATTGGAGTAATGCTGCAACTCCCTGGTCGAGCAGCCAGAGCAAATAAATCATGGAACTGGTTGACCGCGATTTCCCGCGCAAGCCTCTCATCCTCATCGCCGACGACGATTGGCTCAACCGCGACGTGCTGGAGACTTATCTCAAGCGCATGGGCGCGGAGGTCGTCTCGGTCGGCGATGGCTTTGCGGCGCTCGAAACCGCGACGGCTAACCCGCCGGACCTGATCTTGACGGATTTGCAGATGCCGCGCATGGACGGCATCGAGGCCTGTAAGCACCTCAAGGCCCACCCGGCCACGCAGTTCGTGCCGGTGGTCATGATCACCGCCCAAGAGGCGGAAGAGGAGAAACTCCGGGCCATCGAGGCCGGGGTGGACGACTTTATCCCCAAGCCCTACTCGGCGGTGATGCTGATGACGCGGGTGCGCGCCCTGCTCAAGATCAAGCAGCTCAACGACCAGGTGCAGGCGCGCAACAACTTGCTGCGTCAGGTGCTTAATCGTTATGTCTCCGAGGAAGTCGTCTCGACCATCCTCACCGACCCTGAAAAGCACCTGCAGTTAGGCGGCGAGGCCCGCCGGGTCACGGTGCTGTTCGCCGACATCCGCGGTTTCACCCGGTTCACCGAGAAGCACACCGCCGCCCAGGTGGTCGAGATCCTCAACCGCATTTTCTCCGCGCTCACCCAGGTCGTCCGCGCTCACCGGGGGACCCTCGACAAATATCTGGGCGACGCGATCATGGCCTTCTACGGCGCGCCGGTGGCCTACCCGGACGACACCCTCCAGGCGACGCGGACGGCGCTGGAGATGCAAACCATGTTCGCCCGCCTCAAAGCCGAACTGGGCCTCGAAATAGCGGGGCTGGGGGTAGGGCTGCATTCGGGCGAGGCGACGGTGGGGAACGTGGGGTCGGAGGTGCTGATGGACTACACCGTCATAGGCGACACGGTCAACGTCGCCAAGCGGTTGACAGAAGACGCCAGGGCAGGCGAAATCTTGATCAGCGAGGCGACCTACCAGGCCGTCCGTGAACACATCGTGGCCGACCGGCTGGACGCCCGCCCCATCCGGGGTCGGACAGAGCCGGTGGTCGTGTACGCCCTGCGCAGCCTTACGGGTGGGAGGTGACTTCCCCGATTGGGGGATTTTGCATATAATTGGGGTATCGCCCCCGTAGTTCAACGGATAGAACAGGGCACTCCTAAGGCTCTGATGTGGGTTCAATTCCTGCCGGGGGCACCTCCATAGGGGTTTCTTCGCAATACCGCTAAAGTCACTTGGGCAGAGCATGGTTTGAGCGTGATCTTATGACAACCTGCCCAAAGGAACCGGCGAAAATTGGGTCTTGCATTTTTTTGAGACTTGAGGTATAAATATGGGTGACAAGCCTCCGGGTGCCCCCCTCACCCGGGGGCTTGTCATTTTAAGCGCCGCTGGCGGCTGAGGTAGAGCGCGAGGATTGGCGGGGCTTCAAGCGCTTCAGTTCAGCGGCTGCTACGGGCCGGTGTAGCGGAAAATCCACAGGCCGCTGTCGCGGTCGCTGGCGAGGACATAGGTCGTCTCGGTGGGATCTGCCGGGACCCGATGGACCTGAACGCCCCAGAAGTCATTGCCATCGGCGTCAATAAAGTGGCCAACCTCTTCAATGCCATCCGACCCGAACCGGACCACGCGGAAGCCTCCGGCGTAGTAAGAGAAGTAGGCCAGGTCGCGGTCTATGTCCGTGGCGACCTCGTGGACGGACAGGTTGCCAAAGCCGTGCGGGTCAGTGGTGGTTCGAAGGAACGCGGGACTGAGGCCCTCTGGGATGGCGTAAGTGTCAATTTCCTCCAGCGTTTCCGCGTCGAAGAGGTGCACATAGCCCCAACCGTTGAACTCGGCGGTCGCCGCTGCGGTGACAGGAGGAGCAGCGCTGCGAAGGGTCAATC